>DATITJ010000083.1:0-2956 GCA_035467935.1 Ornithinibacter sp. | reverse complement strand
CCGCACAGCGCCGGCCGGGCGGTGCGCAGGTTGGGGCAGCACCCCGGGGCGCACACCGACGGCCGCACGTCGCCGGGCAGCCACGCCTCGGGCACGACCACCTCGCCGCGTGCCTCGGCGGCCCGCTCGACGAGGAGGTCGACCAGACCCTCCACGAAGACCTCGTCGGTGCCGGGGGTGGCGACGCGCACGAAGGGCACCCCGACCCGCTCGGCGGTCTCGGCCGCCTCGGTGTCTAGGTCGTGGACGACCTCCATGTGGTCGGAGACGAAGCCGATCGGCGCGCACACGACCGTGACGCCGCCCTCGGCGGCGAGCTCCTCGATGCGGTCGTTGACGTCGGGCTCGAGCCACGGCTGGGTCGGCGGGCCCGACCTCGAGCAGAAGACGAGCTCGCCCTCGAGCTCGAGTCCCAGCTTGAGGTTCAGCTCGTCGGTGAGGCGGTGGGCCAGGCGCACGTGCTGGTCGACGTAGAGGTTGCCCTCGCCGTCACCCGGGCCGGACGTGTCGTCCATCGCCTCCGGGATCGAGTGGGTGACGTAGAGGAGGCGAGCCGTGGCGGGGTCCTCGAGCGCCCCGACCGCGGCGACGAGGGCGTGCAGCCACGCCCGACCGACACCGGGGTGCACGGCATACGGGCGCACCTTGTCGACGACCAGGCCGTCGGCCGCAGGGCCGACCGCGGCCACGGCGGCCGCGAGGTCCTCGCGGTACTGCCGGCACGACGAGTAGCACGAGTAGGCGCTCGTGAGCAGGGTGACGACGCGCGTGGCCCCGAGGTCGAGCGCCTCGTGGACGGCCTGCGCGAAGAACGGCTCGGAGTTGCGGTTGCCCCACAGCACCGGGGTGTCGATGCCCCGGCGGTCGAGCTCGGCCCGCAGCCGGGCCAGCAGGTCGCGGTTGAGGTCGTTGATCGGGCTGCGGCCGCCGCGCGCGAAGTAGTGCTCGCCGACGGCCGCGAGACGGGCGTCAGGGATGTCGCGGCCGGCCGTGACGCGGCGCAGGAACGGGACCACCTCGTCCGGGGCCTCCGGCCCGCCGAAGGAGCCGAGCAGGACGACGTCGTAGGGGGCGAGCGTGTCGCCGGCATCGGGCATGGCCCCAGACTAGGCGGGCAATCCGACGGACCTCGGCGTGGTTGCACCCACGGACGCGCTGGGGATGGCATGGTCGGTGGTGACGACGAGCAACTCCGGGAGCCCGACATGCAGGACCTACGCCTCATCGGCGTCCACGAGGACGGCCAGCACCTCCTGCTCGCAGACGCCAGCGGCGGGCGCTACCGCCTCTCCCTCGACGAGGCGCTGCGCGCCGCGGCCCGCCGCGACCGACCCCGTCTGGGCCAGCTGCAGATCGAGATCGAGGGCGGGCTGCGTCCCCGCGACGTGCAGGCCCTCATCCGTCGCGGCCTGTCCGCCGGGGAGGTCGCCGACCGCGCCGGCTGGACCGTCGAGAAGGTGCGGCGCTTCGAGGGCCCCGTGCTCGCCGAGCGCGAGCACGTGGCCCGCCTCGCGCAGCAGAGTGCCGTCGGCGGCCTCGGCAACGCCCCCGTCACCCTCGCGGAGCGCGTCGGTGAGCGCCTGCGCGACCGGGGGGTCGATCGCGACGACGCCGAGTGGGACTCCTGGCGCAACGAGGAGGGCACCTGGCACCTGACCATGACCTTCCCGGCCGGTGGCCGCCAGCGCACGGCCTCGTGGCGCTACGAGCCGCTCGGCGGATCGGTCACCGCCACCAACGACGAGGCCCGCTGGCTCAGCGAGGAGGCGGCCGCCGGCGCGATCCCGACGCCGCACCGCGCCCCCACCTCGGGTGACCTCGACGTCTACGACATCGACGCCGACGGCGGGGTCGAGCGCGCGGAGCGGTCCCCGCACGACCCGATCGACCTCATGGCCGCCATGCGCGAGCACAGCGCCCGGGGTCGCCGCTCGCGGCGCCGTCCCTCACCGTCGCAGACACCCGGCGACGGCCTCCCCCGTCCCGACGCCCTGCCCCTGGAGGACCTCGCGATGGACCCCGCCGAGGTGCCACCGCCGCCTGCGTCGCGGGGTCGCAACCCCGTGTCCGCGCACCTCGAGGAGCCGTCGACGTCCGACGAGGCGGTCGGCGGCTGGCCCGAGGACTCGGCGGTGCGCGTCGCGCCCGAGCCGAGCGACGACGAGACCGGGGCGGCGGATGCCGGTGCCGCGTCGTCCGCGTCCGGCGACGGTGGCGAGGTGGCCGGGTCCCGAGGTCAAGTAACAGCCGACGACGGCTCCGGCGACACCGACGGCTCCGGCGACGCAGCGGACGCCGACGGCGCGGCCGCTGGCCGCGCGACGGCATCCCGACGGCCGGCCGCGTCGCGCAAGGGCCGACCGAGCGTGCCCAGCTGGGACGACATCGTCTTCGGCACCCGCGGCGGCGGCGGCTGACCACCTGCCTTGCGCCCCATGAGGGAATCCCCGGGTCCGCCGGGGAGGACGACCCTGGCGAACCTCGTCCTTCCCGATGGGGCGGAGAAGAGCCTGGGGGTCAGGGGCGGGGCGGCACCGCGCAGACGTCGAGGTCGAAGGGCAGCGTGTCGGGCGAGGGTGCGGCGGCGCGAGCGGCGTGGCTGTTCATCCGGCGCATGTAGTGGCGGCGGCACAGCACCTCGTACTCCACGAGCCCGGTGCTCGCGGCCGCGGTGTCGCCGACGACGACCTGCTCCCCCTCGACGACCATCACGCCGTCGACGATGCGGGCGTTGTGGGTGGCCTTGCGCCCGCACCAGCACAGCGCCTCGACCTGGAGCAGCTGCACGCGGTCGGCGAGCTCGATGAGCCGGCGCGATCCCGGGAACAGCTCGGTGCGGAAGTCGGCGGTGATGCCGAAGGCGTGCACGTCCAGGCCCAGCTCGTCGACGACCCGTGCGAGCTGCTCGACCTGGGCGGGGGTGTAGAACTGCGCCTCGTCGCAGATGAGGTAGTCG
>DATITJ010000082.1:0-8519 GCA_035467935.1 Ornithinibacter sp. | reverse complement strand
ACGTCGATGCCGCGCATCGGTGACAAGGCGCCGGAGTTCACCGCCAAGACGACCCAGGGAGACATCACCTTCCCGCAGGACTACGCCGGCAGGTGGGTGATCCTCTTCTCCCACCCGGCCGACTTCACGCCCGTGTGCACGACCGAGTTCATGATGTTCGCGACGATGATGGACGACTTCAAGGCGCACAACACCGAGCTCGTCGGACTGTCCGTCGACAGCCTCTACAGCCACATCGCCTGGTTGCGCACGATCCAGGAGAAGATCACCTTCCGCGACATGAGCAACGTCGAGGTGACCTTCCCCCTCATCGAGGACATCACGATGGAGGTCGCCAACAAGTACGGGATGATCATGCCCGGGGAGGCCGACACCCAGGCCGTGCGCGCGGTGTTCGTCATCGACCCGGCCGGGGTCATCCGCACGATCCTGTACTACCCGCTCAGCCTCGGGCGCAACTTCGACGAGCTGCTGCGGATCGTCAAGGGTCTGCAGGTCGCCGACGCGTTCGGCGTCGCCTGTCCTGCCGACTGGCGACCCGGTGAGCGGGTCATCGTCCCGCCCGCGGGGTCCTGCGGCACGGCCAAGGACCGCATGGAAGGCCAGGAGGCGGGCGTCGAGTGCGTGGACTGGTTCTTCTGCACCAAGGAGCTCAGCGAGGACGAGATCAAGGCGGCGATCCACCAGACGGGGACGGCCTCGGTCTAGGTTTCCACCCCGGCGTCGAGGAGAGGGCGGGTCTTCCTCGGATGGGGGGACCCGCTCAGACGGGGACGAGGTCGGTCGCGATGGTTTCGGTCGTGACGGCCGACGAGCACAGCCCGAGGAAGGCGCCGAGGGCGATCAGCTCGTCGGGCGTTCGGGGTGCGAAGTCGGTGAGCACCTCGGAGCGCACGAGGAAGGCCGCGTGCTGCCCGCGCGAGACCGCGACGTTGAGCCGGTGCCGGTCGAGGAGGAAACCCATGCCGCGGGACACGTCGGAGTGCGCCGACGCGGCCATCGACATGATGACGACGGGCGCCTCCTGCCCCTGGAACTTGTCGACCGTCCCGACGGCGACGTCTGGCAGCCCGGCGTCGTCGAGCGTGCGGCGCAGCCGGCCGACTTGGCCGTTGTAGGGCGTGATGACGAGGACATCGGCAGGCGTGAGGGGACGGGACCCGAGCGGGGCGCCGTCGGGGCTTTTCTCCGACGGGTCGAGCCATCTGCGGCCGAGGAGGTCGTGGACGAGGCGGAGGACGACATCCGCCTCCTCGGGGGACCATGTCGAGTTGTCGTGGTGGTCGACGAGCCGCACGTGCAGGCCGGGCTCGACGCCCTCGAGCTCGCGAGCCGCGGTGACCGACTCCTCCGACCGCAGCAGACCGGCATACGACATCCGCGACACCGGATCGGTGAGGGCCGGGTGCATGCGCCAGGTGGTCTCGAGGAAGTAGCCGAGCCCGGGGGGCAGCACGGGCTCGTCGGCGACCAGCCACCCGAGCGCTGAGGCGTCGACCGGGTCGGGGTGGGTGCCCTGGGAGACCTGCGGTAGCTGCTGCGGGTCGCCGAGGAGGAGCAGCCGGTCGCCCGCGACCGAGCACGCGAGGGTCTTGGCGAGCGAGAACTGCCCGGCCTCGTCGACGACCACGAGGTCGAGCTGGCCGCGCCGCACCCGCCGGGTGTTGGTGAGGTCCCAGGCCGTGCCGCCGATGACGTACCCACGGCCGGCGGACTCGTGCGCACCGGTGAACGCCGCGAGCGCGTCGGCCTTGGCGAGCGTGGTCCACGGCGCGTTCACCGTGTCTCGGGTGGCCTTGCCGACCTGCTCGGCCGGCACGCCGGCCGCGACGACCGCGCGCAGGACGTTCTCGATCGCCTTGTGGCCCTGCGACGTGACGCCGACGCGCCAGCCGCGGGCGACGAGCCGGGCGACGACGCGCGAGGCGACGTAGGTCTTGCCGGTGCCGGGAGGCCCCTGCACCGCGAGGTAGGAGTCGTCGGAGCCGAGCAGGGCCGCCTCGATCGCGTCGATGTGGCGGGCGTCGCCGGTGCCCACCGTCGGCAGGGCGCATCCGCCGTGCTGGCGCGGAGGCCGCCGCACGAGCAGGTCGAGGCCGGCCCGGACAGGGAGCACGTCGCCCGCGTCGACCACGGACTGCGCCACCTCGGCGAGGGCCTCGTCGATCGGCTTGGTGCTGAGCACCCCGGCGGGCACCAGGGCCACCGGGAGGGTCGTGTGCTCGCTGCCGTCCTTGGGCTGCAGCTCCTCCACGAGGAGGGTCTGGTGGAGGCGGCCGTTGGCGGCGAGGCGGTCGTGCGCCTCGAGGACGCGGACGCCGGCCGACGAGCGGGCGTTGGTGTGCCCGGGCAGCGTGACGATGCCCTCCGGGGGCGGGTCCGGGTAGACGGCGTTGACCTCGCTACCCGGCTCGGCGGGGATGCCGCGCATCGGCTCGCCGTCGAGGCGCAGGGTGCGACGCGGGCGTTGGCGAGGGGTGTCGCGGTGCCAGCCCTCCACGACCTCGGCCTCCTCGACGAGGAACACGCCCTCGGCGGAGCGCCAGTCGCCGACCGGCGTCCGCAGCCGCTCGAAGTGGGCCTGCCACACGGGCTTGTCCTCGCGGGCGTGGAAGAGCACTGACGACGCGACGAGCGCGACGGCCTGCTGCTCCGGGGTGCGCTCGTGCGGCTTGACCCCCTCGAGCCGGTCGCGCAGCAGGGCCTCCAGGCGGATGAGCGCCTGACGCTGCTCGGACGGTGCCTGGGGCACGGGCACCGCACCCGACCCACCGGCACCCGCGGCGCCCTGCGGTGAGGCCATGCCGTCGACCCCGGCCGCCTTGCCCTGGGCGAGCAGCCAGTCGCGCAGGAGCCGGGTCGACTCGCAGTCGTCACGGTTGTAGTCGGCGATCTCGTCGAGCAGCCGGGCCGCCTCGTCCACGCGGTCGGCGACCATGGCCGCGACGAACTGGTGGTAGACGACGATCGAGTCGGCGGCATTGGTGACCACGGCCTCGCGCGCCGACATGTAGAGGGGCTCGAGCTTCTTGATCGAGTAGGACCGCTGCGACACCCGGATCGAGGAGCGCACGACGGCGTAGAGGTCGACGAACACCCCGTCACGCAGCAGCTGGTCGACCTCGTCCTCGCAGACGCCGTGCCGAGCGGCGAGGCGGAGGAGGGCGGCCGTCTCGTAGGGCGCGTAGTGGTAGACGTGCAGATCGGGCCAGGTCCTGCGACGGTCGTTCAGCCAGGTCACGAAGTCGACGAGGGCCTGCCGCTCGGCCGCGCGGTCGTGGGCCCAGAACGTGCGGAACCGCGAGGTGCCCGTGTCGACCTCGACGATCCCGAAGAGGTACTCCAGCCCCCACACGGACGACCCGCGCTCGGACCACAGGGGGTCGCCCTCGAAGTCGAAGAAGACGTCGCCCGGGCTCGGGTCCGGCATCCGGTGCAGCGGCCCGGGGTCGGTGACCTCCGATCGCACGCCACCCGAGGGGTCGGCCTCCTGCTCGAGCTGCAGGCGGGCCTGCTTGCGCAGGCGCGTGAGCGTCGCGGCGCGCACGTCGGGCACCGGCTCGGTGCGGACGGCGAGCTGCTCGACGGTGGTGATGCCGGCGTCGTTGAACAGCCGACGGGTGGGGCCTCGCATGCCCGCGACGAGGAGGAGGTCACGCGCCGACTCGACCTCGGGCTCGCACACCGGGCAGCGCCCGCACGCGAGCCAGCGCTCGTCGCCCCACGTGGCGGGCCCGTCGGACGCGTGGTGCTCGTGCAGCAGCGCGTCGAGCCGAGCCCGGCGGGCGCGGTAGACGGGGACGATGTCGTCGAGCGCGAAGTCGCGGGCGTCGCCCGTGCCGACGACGAGGCGGGCCACGGCGGCGGTGGGCACCCCCGCGGAGGCCAGCAGGTCGGCATAGGCCGCGATCTGGAGCAGGGCCGGGACGCTCTCGCGGCGCGCGAGCTTGGTGTCGCTGACCAGCCAGCCGTCGCCGGTGCGCTCGAGGAAGTCGGCGTGCCCGACGAACGAGCCGTCGAAGAAGGTCGCCTGGTAGACCACCTCGGTCTCTGGCGACCGCAGCGCCTCGACGGTCTGGGCGTGCGCCCGCTCGAGGGACTCGCGCGAGTAGCCCGGGCGCTGGAACTGCACGACGTGGCCGCGGTGCTCGGACACGAGCCGGCGCAGCTCGACCTGCTCGTGCTCGGTGCCGAGCTGGGCGACCCGCTCGAGCATCGGGTCGTCGGGGACGGCGGCCCTCCCGGCCCGGCCGAGCAGCGCGTCGAGCTCGCGCAGCAGGGCGAACTCGCAGGCGGATGCCGTGCGCAGGTCGCTGGCGCTGATGACGAGCCGGGCGTCGTCGCCGAGGAGGAACATGCCCCGAACCTAACCCCGCCCACCGACAGCGCCACCCAGCCCCACGGCATCCGCACACGCCCCCGGCTCCACGCCGGAACCTTCGGCTCGGCCCCGGAACGGTGGTGGTGTCCAGATGAAGCTCGGGGGATCGGGCGAGAAGGTCGGGGCGGAGCCCGGGCGGGTCAGATCCAGCTGGGGAACCACATCCGCCAGCGCCACTGCTCGTAGGGGATCGTCTCGGCGACGTAGACGGGGTGGAAGAACGCGAACAGCGCCAGGGTCAGCAGGAGGTAGCCACCGACGACCAGCCAGCGACGGCGCCACCGCTCCGGGTCCGCCTCGCGACGACCCACGAACAGGCCGATCGCGAACGCCACCGCGAGCACCACCCACGGCTCGAAGGCCACGGCGTAGAACGTGTAGATCGTGCGGTCCTGGTAGACGAACCACGGCAGGTAGCCCCCGACGAACCCGGCCGCGATCGCCCCGGCCCGCCAGTCGCGGCGCACGAGCCACCACCACAGGACGACGAGCAGCGCGAGGATGCCGAGCCACCACACCGAGAGGGTGCCGATCGGGTTGACCGCCTGGGAGCACTGCTGGACCGTGCAGCCGTCGACCCCACGTGCCGGGCTCTCGTAGAAGAAGGAGGTGGGCCGGGTCTGCACCATCCACGACCACGGGCTCGACTGGTAGGGGTGGGGCGTCTGGAGCGTGGTGTTGAACGCGTAGGCGTCCTGGTGGTACTTCACCCAGTTGCGCAGCGCCGGCGGCAGCCACTGCACGCCCTCCCCGGGGTGGTAGGTGTGCCACTGGCGGTGGTACCCGGTCGAGGTGAGGAACCACCCGCTCCACGACACGGTGTAGACGACGGCCGCGGTGCCGACCATGGCGAGCGCGGCGAACGGCCCGTCCTTGAGCAGGGCCCCGAGCCCCCAGCGCCGCACGCCCGCCGCCCGGCGGGCGCCCATGTCCCACCACACCGACATCAGGCCGAACGCGGCGAGGAAGAACAGGCCCGACCACTTGGTGCCGGTGCACAGCCCGAGCGAGACCCCGGCGACCCAGCGCCACGGTCGCGCCCCCAGCCACGGCCCCAGGCCCTCGGGCCACGTGCCCGCCGGCAGGGCCCCCACCTTGCGTGCGAGGATCTCGCGGCTGCGGTCCCGGTCGATCAGCAGCGCCGCGAAGCCGCACAGCGCGAAGAACATGACGATGAGGTCGAGGATCGACGTGCGCGACATGACGAAGTGCGAGCCCTCGAACGCCAGGAGGAACGCCGCGACGCACCCGAGCGCGGTGGACCCGAACAGCCGCCGCGCGACCCGCCCCACGATGAGGATCGACAGCGTGCCCAGCAGCGCGACCGAGAACCGCCAGCCCCACCCCGACTCGACCCCGAACAGCCACTGGCCCGCGGCGATGACCCACTTGCCCACGGGCGGGTGCACGACGAAGTCGCCGTCGACCGTCGAGAACACGTCGGGGCTGCCGCCCGTGAAGGCCTCGTCGGGCTTCGTCAACGAGTCGAGCACCCGCATCTCCACGCCGAAGCGCAGCATCGAGTACGCCTGCTTGACGTAGTAGGTCTCGTCGAAGACGAGGGCGTGCGGACGGTCGAGCGTCCAGAACCGCAGGAGCCCGCCCACGAGGGCGATGAGGCCGGGGCCGAGCCACCCCCACAGGCGGTCCGTCGGCCGGGTCCCGAGCAGGCGAGAGCGCAGCTCGTCTGTCCGGGTCACCGGGTCATCCTAGGTCGGGGACCCGCGCCGACCCCGACCACCGGGCGGCGTGCGAGGATCGGCCCATGAGCGGCGGCGTGCTGGTGCTGGCAGCGACCCCGATCGGGCACTCCCGCGACGCGGCGCCCCGACTGGCCGACGAGCTGCGTGCCGCCGACATCGTGGCCGCCGAGGACACCCGCCGCCTGCGCCGCCTCTGCCAGGACCTCGACGTCAACCCCACGGGCCGCGTGGTGTCCTTCCACGAGCACAACGAGGCCGAGCGCACCCCCGAGCTCGTCGAGCGACTGCGCGAGGGCGACCGCGTCGTCGTCGTGACGGATGCCGGGATGCCGTCCGTCTCCGACCCCGGCTACCGCCTCGTCAGCGCGGCAGTCGGCATCGACGTGCGCGTCACGTGCGTGCCGGGACCGTCGGCGGTGCTCATGGCGCTGGCCGTCTCCGGGCTTCCCGTCGACCGGTTCTGCTTCGAGGGGTTCCTCTCCCGGCGGGCGGGGGAGCGGGCCACCGCCCTGGCCGCCCTCGCGAGCGAGCCGCGCACCATGGTCTTCTTCGAGGCGCCGCACCGCCTGGCGCGCACGCTCGCCGCGATGGAGGGGGCCTTCGGGGCCGATCGTCGCGCCGCCGTGTGCCGCGAGCTGACCAAGACCTACGAGGAGGTGCGCCGCGGCTCCCTCACCGAGCTCGTCGCCTGGGCCTCCGACGGCGTGCGCGGGGAGATCACGCTCGTCGTGGCCGGGTCGTCGGGGCCGGTCGCCGACCTCGAGAGCCAGCTCGAGGGCATCCGTGAGCGCGTCGCGGAGGGGGAGCGGCTCAAGGACGTCTGCGCCGACGTCGCCGCCGCGACGGGGCTGTCCAAGAAGGCGCTCTACGACGCCGTCGTCTCCGGGCCGCGCCGCTGACCGGCCACCGACCCACCCGGCCACCCGCAGCGACCCACCCGGCCACCTGCCGACGCGACGGCACCCGCCGTGGCCGCGCCACGGCATACCGGCAGGTAACCGGGCAAATGTCACATTGGACAAGCGGTGCCCACTCCTCGCCCCTTCACGCGCCCCCGGTTAACCTGACCTTCGTGGCCTCAACGACAGCTCCTCCGCGCCCCGCGACGGCCCGCCGCAGCACCATCGCCCTGAAGCTCCTCATGGCTGGGACCGGGCTGGTGTTCGTCGGGTACGTCCTGCTCCACATGTACGGCAACCTCAAGGCGCTCGCGGGGGAGGAGTCGTTCAACACCTACGCCGAACACCTGCGGACCATCGGCGAGCCGATCCTCCCGTACGGCGGCCTGCTGTGGATCGTGCGCGTCGTGCTGATCCTCAGCCTCATCGGCCACGCCTACGCGGCGTTCTCGCTGTGGAGCCGCGCCGGCGGCGCGCGCCGCACGAAGTACGCCGCGGTGAAGACGGCGATGCGCACGGCGTGGATGCGCTGGGGCGGGGTGTTCCTCCTGCTCTTCATCGTCTGGCACCTGCTGCACTGCACGATCCTCAAGGTCTCGCCCAACCCCGACGCGACCGGCCCCGACGTGGAGAACAACCCCTACCGCCTCGTGGTGGCCAGCTTCCAGGTGCCGTGGATGACGCTCATCTACGTCCTGGCGCTCATCGCGCTCGCGATGCACCTCGCGCACGGCGTCTTCAGCGCCCAGCAGACCCTCGGCGTCACCGGCACCCCCGCCGCGTACCGCCGCGCGCAGGTCATCGGGGGGGTCACGGCGGTCGTCATCGCCGGGGGCTTCCTCGTGCCGCCGCTCGCGATCCTCTTCGGCCTGATCAAGTGAGGCAGTGACCATGACCGACCCCACCGTCAACGCCGGCATCGCGCACCGCCTCTACACCGAGGGCGAGGCGATCGCCGACACCAGGGCGCCCGCCGGCCCGATCGCGCAGAAGTGGACGACCCGCAAGTTCGAGGCCGCCCTGGTCAACCCCGCCAACCGCCGCAAGCTCGACGTCATCATCGTCGGCACCGGGCTGGCGGGCGGCGCCGCGGCCACGACGCTCGGCGAGGCCGGCTCCAACGTCAAGTCCTTCTGCTTCCAGGACAGCCCGCGCCGTGCGCACTCCATCGCGGCGCAGGGCGGCATCAACGCCGCGAAGAACTACAAGGAGGACGGCGACAGCGTCCACCGTCTCTTCTACGACACGGTCAAGGGCGGCGACTACCGCGCGCGGGAGACCAACGTCTACCGCCTGGCCGAGGTCAGCGCGAACATCATCGACCAGTGCGTCGCGCAGGGCGTGCCCTTCGCCCGCGAGTACGGCGGCCTGCTCGACAACCGCTCGTTCGGCGGCGTGCAGGTGTCGCGCACCTTCTACGCCCGCGGCCAGACGGGGCAGCAGCTGCTCATCGGCGCGTACCAGGCGCTCGAGCGCCAGGTCGCGGCCGAGACCGTCCAGATGTACACCCGGCACGAGATGCTCGAGCTCATCGTC
>DATITJ010000081.1:0-6090 GCA_035467935.1 Ornithinibacter sp. | reverse complement strand
TCTGGCGCGAGCTGGCGACCGGGATGGAGCGCCAGCTCGCCCTGGCGGGATCCTCCGGCGCCGACTACCAGGTGCTGGTGACCCTCGCCGAGGCCTCCGGCCACGCCGCCCGACCGCGCGACATCGGCGCCGGGCTGGGATGGGACCGGAGTCGCGTGTCGCACCAGCTGCGACGCATGGAGCAGCGCGGCCTCCTGAGCCGTTCCGGGGTGGCCGCGGACGCCCGCGGCACCCTGGTGCACCTGACTCCCGACGGGCTGCGCGCCCTGCGCGCGGCGGCACCGGGCCATGTCGCCTGGGTGCGCGAGAACTTCCTCTCGCAGGTGACCGAGGAGGAGGCCCGGGTGCTGACCTCTGTCGGCCTGCGGGTCGTCGCGCACCTCCAGCGGCCGGAGGCCTGACGGGCCGTGTCGATCGTCTGCACGGACCCCGCCGGCAGAGAGGCTGCCTGTCCTGCGTCGATCCGGTCAGCCCTCGGGGTCGAGGTCCAGCGCGATGTCGACGATCGGCGAGGAGTGCGTGAGCCCACCCACCGAGAGGTAGTCCACCCCGGTCGCGGCGTAGGCGGCCGCGACGTCGAGCGTCAGCCCGCCCGTCGCCTCGATCTCGACCGGCTCCCGCGTCGCGCGAACCGCCGCCACGGTCGCGCGCAGCAGCTCGGTGGACATGTTGTCGCACAGCAGGAACCGCGCCCCGGCGGCCACCGACTCGAGCGCCTCGTCCGTCGTCGTGACCTCGACCTGGATCGGCACCTCGGGGAACTCGCGGCGGATCGCGTCGTACGCCGCGGTGAGCCCGCCGGCGGCGAGCTTGTGGTTGTCCTTGACCATCGCGCAGTCGTAGAGGCCCATCCGCTTGTTGGTGCCGCCCCCGCAGCGCACGGCGTACTTCTCGAGCGCCCGCATCCCGGGGGTCGTCTTGCGGGTGTCGAGCACCATGGCGCCGGAGCCCTCGAGCTCGTCGGCCCAGCGCCGGGTGTGCGTCGCGACCCCGGACGTGCGCGACAGGACGTTGAGGAGGGTCCGCTCGGCCACGAGGGTCGTGCGGGTCGAGCCGCGCAGCGTCGCGAGGTGGTCTCCGCGCACCACGCGCGAGCCGTCCTCGACGTGCACGTCGACCCAGACCTCGCCGGTGCCCAGCCGGGCGTCGACCGCCTCGACGACGAGCGGGGCGACGAGCAGCCCCGCGACGACGCCGTCGGCCCGGGCCACGAGGTGCGAGACCGACTGCTGCTCGGCCGGGATCGTCGCCAGGGTGGTGACGTCGGTGCCGTCGCCGAGGTCCTCGTCGAGGGCGCGCTCGACGAGGAGGCGGGCCTCGTCGTGGGGGAAGCCGTGCTCGGTCATGTGGCGCCCTCCACGGGGTGCTGGGTGACGTCGAACGTGCCGTCCGGCGTGCGGGTGGTCGTCAGGTGCAGCAGCCACCGGGCGTCGTCGCGCTCCGGGAAGTCGGAGCGCACGTGCCCGCCGCGCGTCTCCTCGCGCCGGTGCGCCACGAGCGACAGGGCCTGCCCGAGGTGGAGCAGGTTGGTCGTCTCCCACGTCGCGGGGCCGGGCTCGGCCTCGGTCGTCGGCTGGTCGGCGAGGGCGGCGAGCGTCTCCAGGGCGCCGGCCGTCGACGCGCCGGAGCGCACCGGGCCCGACCCGCGCGTCATGGCCCGCTGCACGTCGAGCCGGCGGGAGGCGTCGAGCACCGCCGCGTCACCGGCATCCGATGCCGGCTCGCGCAGCGGCAGCCCACCGGCGGCGATCCGCCGCGTGACGTCGTCGGCGATGCGGTGCGCGAAGACGAGGCCCTCGAGGAGCGAGTTGGAGGCCAGGCGGTTCGCACCGTGCACCCCGGTGCAGGAGCACTCGCCGCACGCGTACAGCCCGTCGACGGAGGACCGCCCCAGCAGGTCGGTCTCGACGCCGCCCGACGCGTAGTGCTGCGCCGGCGCGACCGGCAGCAGCTCGGTCGCGGGGTCGAAGCCGAGCTCGCGGCACCGGGCGACGATCGACGGGAAGCGCTGCTCGAGGAACCCCTCGCCGAGGTGGCGCGCGTCGAGCCACACGTGGTCGACCCCCTGGTCGCGCATGACGTCGAGGATCGCGCGGGCCACGACGTCGCGCGGCGCCAGGTCGGCGAGCTCGTGCCGGCCCCGCATGATGCGCGCCCCGGTCCCGTCGACGAGGAACGCCCCCTCGCCCCGCAGGGCCTCGGAGATGAGTGGCTGCTGCCCGGTCGAGCCCTCCCCGAGGAAGAGCACCGTCGGGTGGAACTGCACGAACTCCAGGTCGGTGACCCGCGCCCCGGCGCGCAGGGCCGCCGCCATGCCGTCGCCGGTGGCGACCGGGGGGTTCGTCGTCGACGTGTAGATCTGCCCGAGGCCGCCGGTCGCGAGCACGACCGCCCGGCCGTATGCCGCGCCGACCCCGTCGACCTGTCCCTCCCCGATGACGTGCAGCGTGACACCGCACACGGCGCCGTCGCCGGCGGTGAGGAGGTCGACGACGAGCGCGTGCTCGATGACCTCGATGCCGGGGTCGTCCACGACACGGTGCAGCGCCGCGATGAGCGCGCGAGAGATCTCGGCGCCCGTCGCGTCGCCGCCGGCGTGCGCGATGCGGTCGCGGTGGTGGCCGCCCTCTCGGGTCAGCTTGATCTCGCCCCCGGCGTCGCGGTCGAACTCGGCACCGAGCGCGACCAGCTCGTTCACCCGCTCGGGCCCCTCGGTGACGAGGATGCGCACGGCCTCGGCGTCGCACAGCCCGACCCCGGCGACGAGGGTGTCCTCGAGGTGCTCCTGCGGGGTGTCCTCGGGGTCGAGCGCCGCGGCGATGCCGCCCTGCGCCCATTGCGTCGACCCCGCCGAGAGCACGGTCTTGGTCACGAGCAGCACCCGGTCGACCCGCTCGCGCAGGCGCAGGGCGCAGGTGAGCCCGGCGATGCCGGAGCCGACGACGACGACGTCGGCCCCGGTCGTCCACCCGGGGGCCGGGGCGGTGAGGCGACGCGGCACCCGGACCGGGGCGGACGGCATCCGGGCCGGCGCTCAGACGTCCGCGCGGGCGTGCGAGACATCGGAGAAGACGTCGAGCGCACCACCGCCCGGGCCGACGAGGAGGGGGGTGTTGTCGATGAGTCGGGTCGTGCCGATGCGCGCGGCGACGGCGAGCAGGGCCTCGCCGCGATACCACTCGGGCACGTCGGCGAGCGTGTGCGGGTGCACGAGCACGAGGTAGTCGACGAGCGCGAGCGGCTCCTCGACGAGCACCTCGCGCGCGGCCCGGCGGATCGCCGACGGGCCGTATGCCGCGGCGTCACCGCCGGCGCCCAGCGCGCGGCTCAGGCACAGGGCGGTCTCCCGGTCGGACTCGGTGAGGTACATGTTCCGGCTGCTCATGGCGAGGCCGTCGTCCTCGCGCACCGTCGGCACCGAGACGACGTCGACCGGGAAGTCGATGTCGCGCACCATCCGGCGGATGAGGAGCAGCTGCTGGGCGTCCTTCTGGCCGAAGTAGGCGCTGCGTGCCGCGGTGAGGTGGAAGAGCTTGCCGACGACGGTGAGGACGCCGTCGAAGTGCCCCTGGCGCGAGGCCCCCTCGAGCACCTCGCCGAGCGGCCCGGCAGACACCCGCACGCCCGGGTCGCCGTCGGGGTAGACGACGTCGGGGGTCGGCGCGAACACGACGTCGACCCCGGCCGCCCGGCAGATCTCCATGTCGGCGTCGAAGGTGCGCGGGTAGCGCGAGAGGTCCTCCTTGGGCCCGAACTGCAGCGGGTTGAGGAAGATCGTCACGATGACGTGGGCATGGCGCTGGCGCGCGGCGCGGATGAGCTGCGCGTGCCCGTCGTGCAGGGCGCCCATCGTCATGACGACGGCGACGTCGCGGCTCGGCAGCCCTTCGCGGGCGGCCTGGAGCTCCTCGCGCGTGTGCGCGACGGCGGGGGCGGCGGTGGTCGTGGTCACTCAGGGCTCCTGGTCGGAGAGGATGTCGAGCAGGGGCTCGGCGGATGCCGGTCGCAGGCGGCCGCTGTCGAGCGCGCGCAGGGCGGTGGCGCGGGCGAGGGCGACGTAGGTCCTCCGGATCTCGGGCGAGAGCCGGTCCAGCTCGCGCAGGTGGTCCTCCACCGTACCGACGTCGCCACGGGCGACGGGACCGGTGAGGGCGGCGTCACCCAGGCGCAGCGCGTTGTCGAGGGCGGCTTGCATGAGCGGCCCGAGCACGCGGCGTGGCTCGGCCACGCCGGCCCGGGCGAGCAGCTCCAACGCCTCGCTCGTCAGGGTGACGAGGTGGTTGGCCCCGTGCGCCAGGGCCGTGTGGTAGGCCGGGCGGGCGCCCTCGGCGACCCACACCGGCTCGGCGCCCATCTCGACGACGAGCGCCTCGGCGATGGGACGCAGCACCTCGTCGGTCGTGACGCCGAAGCAGCACTCGGTGAGGCGCTCGAGGTCCATGGCGGTGCCGGTGAAGGTCATCGCCGGGTGCAGGGCGAGGGGGAGCACGTGGTGGCGGCGGGTCGGCTCGAGCACGGCGACGCCGTGGCGGCCACTGGTGTGCACGACGATCTGCCCGGCCTGCCACGCCCCGGTGGCCGACAGGCCCGCGACGAGGCCGGCGAGGGCGTCGTCGGGCACCGCGAGGAGCACGAGCTCGGCGCCGGCGACGACGTCGGGCACCTCACGCACCGGAACCCCGGGCAGGAGGTCGGCGGCACGGGCCAGGCTGGCCTGCGACACCGCCGAGACCCCGGTGACCCGGTGGCCGGCGCGGGCGAGGGCCGCCCCCAGGACCGCGCCGACCCGGCCCGCACCGACGACTCCGACGGTGAGGCGGGCGGGGTGCTCGATGCCGTCCACAGCCGAGCACGCTACCGCCCGCGCCGGGTCGGGTGCCGAGGTGGCCGCGCCGGCAGCCTCCTCGAAACCCGACGGCGGGGATACGGTGCGGGGCGTGATGGTCCCCTGGCGCGAGGCGTGGCACGACGCGCTCTACGGCCCGCTCGGGTTCTACCGCCGCGCGGAGGGCCCGGCCGGGCACTTCACGACCTCCACGCACGGGCCGCTCGGCGCCCTGCTCGCCGAGGCCCTCGGCACCCTCGCCGAGCGCGAGGGCGCCACCCAGGTCGTCGACGTCGGATGCGGCCGCGGCGAGCTGCTCGAGCACCTGCACGCCGCTCGTCCCGACCTGCGGCTCACCGGGGTCGACGTCGTCGACCGACCGCCGTCCCTGCCGAGGGCCGTCGGCTGGCTGCGCTCCCCCGGCGGCGGCGGGCTGCCCGACGACCTCGACGACCTCACCGACGTGCTCGTGCTCGCGCACGAGTGGCTCGACGTCGTGCCGTGCACGGTGGCCGAGGTCGTGGCCCCCGGCCGGCTCGCGGTGCTCCTCGTCGACCCGACGACCGGCACGGAGGCGCCGGGCGGCCCGCCACCACCCGACGAGCTCGCCTGGTGCGCCCGCCACTGGCCGGTGGACGACCTGCCCGTCGGCGCCCGCGTCGAGGTGGGCGCGACCCGTGACGCGGCGTGGGCCGACCTCGTCCGGCGCGTGCGCCACGGCACCCTCCTCGCCGTGGACTACGGCCACGAGCAAGGTGGGCGGCCCACGCACGGCACGCTCACGGCATACCGCTCCGGTGGCCTCGTGGCGCCGGTGCCCGACGGGTCGTGCGACCTCACCGCGCACGTCGCCGTCGACGCGCTCGATCGCGACGAGCTGACCACGCAGCGCGACGCCCTGCGCGCCCTCGGCGTCGGAGCCGACCCCCCCGACGTCGCGCTCGCGCGCCGCGAGCCCGCCGCCTACCTCGCCGCCCTCGCCCGCTCCTCGGCGGCCGCGGCACTCGGCGACCCGGGCGGTCTCGGCGGCTTCGCGTGGGTGCTGCGCCGCGTGCCGAGGAGGTGACCCGCGGCGGCGGGGACCGTGGACGGTGAGGAGAGCCCGGATGCCGTCCACGCCGGACGCGGTCGGTGAGCGCGAGCGAGCGTCTCCCCGGTGACGGGCCCGCCGTGCGGCAGACTGACGCAGGTGACCTCCGAGACCGGACCCCGCGTGCTCGACGTCGCCACGGGCGCCGGCGGCCTCGCGACGGCCGACATGGTCC
>DATITJ010000080.1:0-15303 GCA_035467935.1 Ornithinibacter sp. | reverse complement strand
GGGGCGATGTCGTCGCCGAGGGCCACGCGGTCGTCGCTGTCGTGGTCGCGCTGGCGCAGCAGGCAGCGGGCGGACCCGTCGCGGGTCACGGCGACGAGCAGGCGCACGTCGGCGCGGTCCGGGTGGTCGGCCACGGCCTGCAGCGCGGCGCCGTCGTCGTCGCGGGGGAGGTCCCGCTCGGCGGCCGGCGGCACGACGATGCGTTCGACGGCGATCGCGCAGCCCGCGACCTGCTCCGGCCAGGCGATCCGCGCCAGGAGGTCCTCGATCCCCTCGGACTCCGGCAGCTCCTCCTGCTCGATCGCGCTCAGCGCGCCCGTCACGGAGTCGTGGGTCGCGAGGCCGCCGGCCAGGTGGGGCTCCTGGGCGACGAGCTCGGCGGTGGGCACGAGGGCGAACAGGCGCACCGGCTGGTCCCACCCGGAGCGGGCGACGTGCCGCTCCGTGTCGAGCGCGGCGAGGGTCAGGGGGTCGGTCACGGGGCGGGGGGTCTCGGTCACCGCACCATGGTGCCCGATGGCCGCGCAGGAACCCGGGGTACATTGCTCGCCCATGGTCGACACCGGGGAGTGCCCCCGCCCGACGGGACGAGGAGAGCAGTGAGTCGCTCGGAGTGGTTCGACGGGCCCGCAGGCCCCGGTGACGGAATGCCGCGCCCTGAGGGAGGCGACGGGCCGGGCCCGAACGGGCCTGCCCGACAGGTCGCTCGGCGTCGGCGTGGTCCACTCGGCACGACCCTCGTCGTGCTGCTCGTCCTCGTCGTGCTCGGGGGCATCGCCGCCGACATCGCGACCGACGTGTGGTGGTTCGACTCGGTCGGCTTCCGCGACGTCTTCGTCAAGGAGATCACCACCAAGGCCGTCATCTTCCTCGTGGCCGCCCTCCTCACCGGCGGCGCGGTCGCCGCGAGCCTGGTCGTGGCCTACCGCAGCCGGCCCCTGTACATCCCGGTGACGCCGGCCCAGCAGGTCCTCGAGCAGTACCGCCAGGCCATCGAGCCGCTGCGCCGCGTCGCCGTCGTCGTCATCCCCGTCGTCCTCGGCCTGCTCGCCGGCTCCGGCTCGATGGGTGCCTGGCGGACGTTCCTCCTGTGGGTCAACGGCGTGCCGTTCGGCATCGAGGACCCCCAGTTCGGGATGGACGTCGGCTTCTTCGTCTTCACCCTGCCGTGGCTGCGCTTCGTGGTCAGCTTCGTCACCGTCGTGCTCGCGCTGGCGTTCGTCGCCGGCGCCTTCACGCACTACGTGTACGGCGGCCTGCAGCTCCCCGGGCGCGGCCCGACGACCCGTGCGGCCTACGTGCACCTCGGCATCCTCGGTGCCCTGCTGGCGCTGACCCGGGCCGCCTCCTACTGGCTCGACCGCTACTCCCTGGCGACGGCGAAGGGGAGCCTGCTCACCGGCATCACCTACACCGACGACAAGGCCGTGCTGCCCACGAAGGCGATCCTGGCGGTGGCCGCCGTCATGTGCGCCGGCTTCTTCCTCGCCGCGATCTGGAGCCGCAGCTGGCGCCTGCCGGTCACGGGCGTCGCCCTGCTCGTCGTGACGGCGGTCGTCGTCGGCGGCGCCTACCCCGCGCTCATCCAGAGCCTGAAGGTCAACCCGTCGCAGAAGTCCCTCGAGGCCCCTTACATCGACCGGAACATCGGGGCGACGCGCACGGCATTCGGGCTCGACCGGGTGACCCGCATCCCGAACCCGTCGGCGGCCGAGGCCGACGACAAGGACGTCCTGCGCGCCGCCGCCAACGACATCCCCGGCGTGCGCATCATCGACCCCAACGTCGTGGCGCCCACCTTCCGCCAGCTCGAGGGCCAGCGCGACTACTACGCCTTCCCCGACACCCTCGACGTCGACCGCTACGCCATCGGCGAGCAGACCCGCGACGCCGTCGTGGCGGTGCGCGAGATCAACCTCGGCGGCCTGCCCGACAGCCAGCGCAACTGGCTCAACGACCACACGGTCTACACCCACGGCTACGGCTTCTACGCCGCCTACGGCAACCAGCGCTCGCCCGAGGGCGACCCGGTCTTCTTCGAGGGCGGCGGGCGGTCGTCGCTCGGCGAGTACGAGCCGCGCATCTACTTCGGCGAGCTCTCACCGACCTACTCCGTCGTCGGTGCCGAGAGCGGATCCCAGCCGCGCGAGTTCGACTTCCCGGCTGGTGGCGAGGGCGAGGTCTCGGTCAACAACACGTATGCCGGTTCCGGCGGCGTCGAGATCGGCTCCGCCGTGCGTCGGCTCGCCTACGCCATCAAGTACCGCGAGGCCAACTTCCTCCTCTCGGACGCGGTGAACGGCTCCTCCCGGATCCTCGACCACCGCACGCCGACCGAGCGCGTCGAGCGCGTGGCCCCCTGGCTGCGGCTCGACGGCAACGTCTACCCGGCGCTCGTCGAGGGGCGCGTCCAGTGGATCGTCGACGGCTTCACGACCTCGGCGAACTACCCCAACAGCCGGCTCATCGAGCTCGCCGAGGCGACGTCCGACTCCGTGGCCCAGCGCTCCAACGTCGTCACGGTCGGGGCGGGCCAGGTCAACTACGTCCGCAACGCCGTCAAGGCCACCGTCGACGCCAGTGACGGCAGCGTCAAGCTCTACGGCTGGGACACCAACGACCCCATGCTCAAGGCGTGGAGCAACGCCTTCCCGGGCTCGGTGCGCCCGCTGTCCGAGATCTCGGGCGACCTCATGTCGCACATCCGCTACCCGCAGGACCTGCTCAAGGTGCAACGCGAGCTGCTCACGGAGTACCACGTAACCAACCCGGGCGACTTCTACTCCGGCTCCGACCGGTGGCGCGTGCCGCGCGACCCGAGCCAGCCGGCGCAGGACCAGCCGGTCGTCTTCCAGTCGATCGCGATGCCGGGCGAGGACGAGGCGGTGTTCTCGATCACCAGCCCGTTCGTGCCGGCGAGCAACACCGAGGCCGGCCGCGAGATCCTGCGTGGTCTCCTCGCGGTCGACGCGGATGCCGGTCGCGAGGCGGGCAAGCCCGCCGAGGGCTACGGCTCGTTGCGCCTGCTCGAGTTCGGCGGGTCCACCCCCGCCGGCCCGGCCCAGGTGCTCAACCAGATCCAGAACTCCCCGGTGCGCTCGCAGAACGCCGCGGAACAGCTCTCTCTCGCGCAGTACATCACCAACAACTCGCAGTCGGGCAAGCAACTGACCTTCGGCAACCTGCTGACCTTCCCGCTCGAGGGCCGGATGTTATACGTCCAGCCGATCTACGTCCAGGCGGCATCCGCGTCGGGCTCGTTCCCGCAGAACAAGATCAACGTCGCCGTCTACGGCACGACGGTCGCGTGGGGCGACACCCTCGAACAGGCCGTGAGCGGGCTGTTCGGCGCGGCCGAGGAGGGCGACGGCGAGCCCCAGGAGCCGACCGACCCGACCCAGCCGACGACGCCCGCGGGGTCCGCGGCCGCGCAGCTGGCGGACGCGCTCGAGGAGATCCAGGCGGCCTACGCGGCGGGCCAGGAGGCGCTCAAGACCGGCGACTTCACGGCATACGACCAGGCGCAGAAGCGCCTCGACGCGGCGATCAAGCGGGCCAACGCCATCGCCCCGCAGCTGACCGCGGTCACGCCGGCCCCGTCGCCGAGCCCGTCGCCGAGCCCGGCGTCCTCGGGCTGACGCGGCACCGGCGAGGGTGGCCGCGGCCGATTTGGCCGGGGCCGCCCTCGTCCCGTACGCTCGAGCCATACCGAGCACGGTTCGCAAGGGCCGTGACTCACTCGACGCGGGGTGGAGCAGCTCGGTAGCTCGCCGGGCTCATAACCCGGAGGTCGCAGGTTCAAATCCTGCCCCCGCTACCACGATGACCAAGGGCCCGGAACCGCGAAGCTGCTCCGGGCCCTTGGTCATGGGCATGATGCCGAGAGCCCACGCCACCGAGCGCGGATCCTGGCCCCGCGACCTGTGACTCCTGGAGTCAGGGCGTCAGGGGCGCGAAGGGCCGCACCTCGTCCTCGACGCCGTGCACCGTGACGGACGACGACTCCGGGACCTCGCGCCACGCACCGCGCAGGTCGCCGAGCGGCTCCGAGACCACGAGCCGGGTCTCGTCGCTCAGGTCGTGCAGGAGGGGGTTGTCGGGGTACTGGTGGCGCAGGGTCGAGATGTCGGTGCTCTGGAACAACGAGCGCGACCGGCCCTCGCTGGAGTAGCGGAAGGCCCACGTCGTGTCGCCGTCGGTGGTGGCCACGGTCATCTGCACGGGGTACTCGATGCCGTGCCGGCCGGCGACCTCCTCGATGAAGCCCACCGCGCGGGCGACACCCGCCAGCGGGTCGTCCTCGAGGCCGAACGTCATCGCGAGGAAGAAGAACATCTCCGAGTCGGTGGAGCCCTCGATGTCGGGGAAGAGCGCCGGCTCCACCGCCATCGCGAGCTCGCGCTTGATCTCGCGGAAGCCGGCCAGCATGCCGTTGTGCATCCACAGCCAGGGGCCGTGGCGGAACGGGTGGCAGTTGGTCTGCTGGACCGCCGACCCGGTGGAGGCCCGGATGTGCGCGAACACGCGCCCCGCGCTGGCCTGGGCACACAGCTCACGCAGGTTGCGGTCGTTCCAGACGGGGTCGGTGCTGCGGAACACGCCGGGGGTGTCCTTGGCGCCGTACCAGCCCACGCCGAAGCCGTCGCCGTTGGTCGTCGTCGCCCCCAGGTGCGAGTGCTGTCCCTGGACGACGAGGGAGTTCCGGGGCTTGTAGAGCAGGTCCTCGAGCAGGACCGGCGATCCGGAGTACGCGAGCCAGCGACACATGGGGCCTCCTGGGTCACAGGGCGGCGTCGGACGGGGTCCGCCCGGGCCGGGTGAAGGTGCTGCCTTCAGCACACGCCCATCCCGTCGCGGGTGCATCATCCGCGCCGGGTGAGCCGGCTGGCGAGCTTGCGCAGCTCGCCGGCCCACAGCACCGTGCTCGCCATCGCCACGCAGACGAGCCACTGCTCGCCCGAGAGCGGCACCGTGGAGAACGCCTCGTTGAGCACGGGCACGTGGACGGCCGCCACCTGGAGCAGCGCGGATGCCACGAGGGCGCCCCACAGCCAGCGGTTGACGAACAGCCGGTGGAAGGCCGAGGCGGTCTCGGACCGGGAGTTCAGGGCGTTGAACAGCTGGGCGAGGACCAGCACGGTGAACGCCGCCGTCCGGGCGGTGTCGAGGGACTCCTCGCCGTCGAGGAGTCCCCCGGGGAGGTAGAGGTCGAGGGTCGCGAGGGTGGCCGCCGCCATGACGAGCCCGAGTGCGACGACGTCGCGCCACATCCGCCGGTCGATGACACGTTCCGTCGGTGGCCGGGGTGGGCGCCCCATGACGTCCTCGGTCTCGACGTCCATGCCCATCGCCAGCGCCGGTGCACTGTCGGTGAGCAGGTTGATCCACAGGATCTGGGTGGCGAGGAGGGGGAGGACGAGGGCACCGTCGCCGTGGGTGAGCCCGATGACCCCGCCGAGGACGACGCCGAGGAACACGGTGAGGACCTCGCCCATGTTCGAGGACAGCAGGTAGCGCAGGAACTTCTTGATGTTGAGGAAGATGCCGCGGCCCTCGCGCACGGCGCGCACGATCGTCGCGAAGTCGTCGTCGGCGAGGATCATGTCCGCCGCCTCCTTCGTGACCTCGGTGCCGGTGCGGCCCATGGCGATCCCGATGTCCGCAGCCTTGAGCGCGGGGGCGTCGTTGACGCCGTCCCCGGTCATCGCCACGACCCTGCCGTCGGCCTGGAGGGCGTCGACGATCCGCAGCTTGTGCTGGGGAGCGACCCGGGCGTAGACCGAACGGTGGCGCACCGTCTCGCGGAAGCCCTCCTCGTCGAGGGCGTCGAGCTCGGCGCCGGTGACGGCGACCGGCTCGTCCGGTGCGATGCCGAGGTCGCGGGCGATGCGGGCCGCCGTCCGCGGGTGGTCCCCGGTGATCATGACGACCCGCACGCCGGCACGGTGCGCCTCGCGGATGGCGACCGCGGCCTCCTCGCGTGGCGGGTCGATGATCCCCACCATGCCGGTGTAGACCAGCCCGTGCTCGAGGGACTCCTCCGCCGGAGGGGGGTCGGTCACCGCGAGTGGGCGGTACGCCACGGCGAGCGTGCGGAAGGCCTCGTCGGACAGGCGCTCCACGTCGGCGAGGATCCGGGCGCGCCACCGCGCGTCGAGCGGCTCGACCCCGTCCCCGACCTGGACGTGCGTGCAGCGCCCGACCAGCACGTCGGGAGCGCCCTTGGTCACGACCGCGATGCGTCCCGCCCGGTCCGCGTCGGACGCGAGGCTCGTCATGAGCCGCCGCTCGGAGGTGAAGGGGATCTCGGCGACGCGGTGGAAGCGACCCTCCCGCAGGTCACGGGTGCCGAGCTTGACCTCCGCGACGAGGAACGCCGCCTCGGTGGGGTCGCCCTGGACGCCCCACCCGCCGTCCGCCTCCTGGCGCAGGACCGAGTCGTTGGTCAGGCTGCCGCCTCCGACCACGAGCGCGGTCTGCCGCCAGATCCGGCTGCCCCCCTCGAGCCGGATGCCGTCGTGCTCGAGGGTGCCTTCCGGCCGGTAGCCGGCGCCGCTCACCACGACCTCGCCCGCCGCGGTCACGACGCGGCCGATCGTCATCTCACCGCGCGTCAGGGTGCCCGTCTTGTCCGTGCAGATGACCGACGCGGACCCCAGCGTCTCGACCGAGGACAGCCGCTTCACCACCGCCTGGTGGGTGGCCATCCGCTGCACGCCCAGGGCCAGGACGACGGACAGGACGGCGGGGAGGCCCTCCGGCACCGCCGCGACCGCGAGGGAGACCCCCAGCAGGAGCGTGGTGACCACGTCATCGGTCGAGTCGACACCGAAGAACAGCAGGATCGTCCCCACGACCACCACCGCGATGACGACGACCGCGGCGCCGAGCATCCGCCCGACCCTGGCGATCTCGAGCTGCAGCGGCGTCGGGGACTCCTTGGTGTCGTGCAGCAGGTGGGCGATCTGCCCCATCTGGGTGGACATCCCCGTGGCCGTCACCACGGCACGGCCGACGCCCTGGGTGACGGCAGTGCCGTCGAAGACCATGTCGAGACGGTCGCCCAGGGGCGCCGGGGCCGACAGGGTCGCGGCCTCCTTGAGCACCGGCTCGCTCTCCCCGGTGAGCGAGGCCTCGGAGACCGTGAGCGTCGTCGCGGTGAGCAGGCGCGCGTCCGCGGCGACGGTGTCTCCCTCCGCCAGGAGCAGGAGGTCGCCGGGCACGAGCTCGCGCGTGGGCACGCGCAGCTGCCGCCCGTCGCGCACGACGGTGGCGGCCGTCGCGATCATCCGTCGCAGGGCGGCGACGGCGTCCGCGGCCCTGGCCTGCTGGACGAACCCCAGCACCGCGTTGAGCACCACGATGACGGCGATGACGACCGCGTCGACGGGCAGCCCGTCGGCGCCCTCCACCGCCCACGCCACCACCGACACGACGATCGCCGCGAACAGCAGGTAGATGAGGGGGTCCCGGAACTGCTCCGCCACCTTGCGCCAGGTCGGGACCGGCGGGGTCGCGAGCAGCTCGTTAGGGCCCACCTCGGCGAGGCGCCGCTCGGCCTCCGCCGCCGTCAGCCCGGCGACAGGGTCGGTACCGAGCCCGTCGAGCACGGCCCCGGGGTCGAGCGTGGAGGGGTCGGCGGGGAGGTCCGGTGCCCCCGGAGCAGGGCGGTGGGCCGACATCGTCCTCCTGCCTCCCGTCGCCACCAGCAGGTGCGGAACCCGCCTCCCGGCCGGGCGCCGGCAGCGGCCACCGTCTCGCAGCCATTGTGGCAGGACCCCCGGACCGACGCCGTCGTGACCTCCACCACGTCGCCGACCCGCGGCATACCCGGCGGACGACCCGCGTTGGACCCCCCGTGACCACCCCCCATCGCGTCGTCGTCATCGGTTCCGGCTTCGGAGGTCTCTTCGGCACCCAGGCGCTCAGGCGCCGCGAGGACGTCGAGATCACCCTCGTCGCGAAGACGACCCACCACCTCTTCCAGCCGCTGCTCTACCAGGTGGCGACCGGCATCCTCTCCGAGGGCGAGATCGCCCCGAGCACCCGCGAGGTGCTCGCCCGGCAGAAGAACGCGCGCGTCGTGCTCGGCACCGTGACCCACGTCGACCTCCAGGCCCGCACCGTGACCTCCGAGGTGCTCGGCCGCGAGATCGTCACCCCCTACGACACGCTCCTCGTCGCGGCCGGCGCGGGACAGTCGTGGTTCGGCAACGACCACTTCGCCCGCCACGCACCGGGCATGAAGTCGATCGACGACGCGCTCGAGCTGCGCGGCCGCATCTTCGGGGCGTTCGAGCTCGCCGAGCTGGCCCAGACGCCCGCCGAGGCCGAGCGGGCCCTCACGTTCGTCGTCGTGGGCGCCGGACCGACCGGGGTCGAGATGGCCGGTCAGATCGCCGAGCTCGCCCACCGCACCCTGAGGAACGACTTCCGCCGCATCGACCCGACCAGGGCGCGGGTGATCCTCGTCGACGCCGTCGACACCGTGCTGCCGTCGTTCGGCGAGCGACTCGGTGGTGCGGCGAGGCGCCGGCTCACCGACATGGGGGTCGACGTCCGCCTCGGCACGATGGTCACCGACGTCGACGCCACCGGCATCACCGTCAAGGAGCCCGACGGCGGCTCCACCCGCATCGAGGCGCTCACCAAGGTGTGGGCCGCGGGCGTGCAGGCGAGCCCGCTCGGCCGCCAGATCGCCGAGCAGTCCGGCGCCCGGGTCGACCGGGCCGGCCGGGTCGAGGTGCTGCCCGACCTCACGGTCCCGGGCCACCCGGAGGTGTTCGTCGTCGGCGACATGATGTCGCTCGACGACCTGCCGGGGGTGGCGCAGGTGGCGATCCAGGGGGCGCGCTTCGCCGCGAAGCAGCTGACCCGGCGCCTGGACGGCAAGGAGACCGAGCCGCGCTTCGAGTACTTCGACAAGGGGTCGATGGCGACGATCTCGCGGTTCAGCGCCGTGGCCTCGATCGGCAGGCTGCGCTTCGCCGGCTTCTTCGCGTGGGTGCTCTGGCTCGCCATCCACCTCGTCTACATCATCGGCTTCAAGCACCGGGTCACGACCCTGCTCCACTGGTTCGTCAGCTTCCTCGGTCGCGGCCGGGCCGAGCGCGTGGCCACCGAGCAGCAGGTCTTCGGCCGCCGGGCCATGGACGCCCTGCCGCACCGCGAGGTGCCGGCCCTGCCCCTGGACCCCGCCGACGGTGAGGTCAGCGGGGTCGCCGAGCTCGAGGAGCGCAACCACACCACCGCCTGAACGGATGCCGTGCCGCGGCCGCGCGCGACGGCATCCGCCCCGCGCCACGACCCGCCCGCCGCAACCCCTCACCGGCGTGGGGGGTGGGCCGTGGGCCGTAGGGTGACCGCCATGCCGCTGGACTACCCGATCCACCGCCGGACGCTGCCCAACGGGCTGCGGGTCGTCGTCAGCCCCGACCACACGGTGCCCAACGTGACGCTGAACCTCTGGGTCGGGGTCGGCTCGCGCCACGAGACCCCGGGCCGCACCGGTCTCGCGCACCTCTTCGAGCACCTGATGTTCCAGGGCTCGCGCAATGTGCGCAGCGGCGAGCACTTCGAGGCGCTCATGGCGCAGGGCGGCCGGCTCAACGCGACGACGTGGTTCGACCGCACCAACTACTTCGAGACGGTGCCGACCGGGGCCGTCGAGCTGGCCCTGTGGCTCGAGGCCGACCGCCACGCGCACCTCCTCGACGCCGTGACGCAGGAGAACCTCGACAACCAGCGCGACGTGGTCAAGGAGGAGAAGCGCCAGCGTTACGACAACCAGCCCTACGGCAACGCGCTCATCGACGTCTACGCCGCGGTGTTCCCCGAGGGCCACCCCTACCACCACCCGACGATCGGGTCGATGGAGGACCTCGACGCCGCGAGCCTGGCGGACGTCCACGCGTTCTTCCGTCGCTACTACGGCCCCGACAACAGCGTCCTGACGCTGTGCGGCGACATCACGCCCGAGCACGGGTTCGCCCTCGTGGACCGCTACTTCGGCGACCTGCCCGCGACCAGCGAGCCACCCCGACCCGACCACCCACAGCTCGACCCGCTTCAGACGCCGGTGCGCGTCGTGCGGCGCGAGACCGTGCCCAACGACCGGCTCCACGTGGCGTTCCGCCTGCCCGTCGACGAGACCGACGCGTTCCTCGCCGCCGCGGTGGCGCTCGACTGCATCGGCGGCCTGGCCACCTCGCGGCTCGTGCGCCGGCTCGTGCGGCGCGAGCAGACCGCGCTCGGGGCGCACGCCACTGCCTGGGGGTTCGTCGACGGCGCCTCGCTCGGCTTCCTCGTGCTCGACGTCGCCCCCGGCACCGACGCCACCGAGGTCGAGGCGGCATTCGTGGACGAGCTCCAGGGCTTCCTCGACCAGGGCCCCACGGACGTCGAGCTCGAGGCCTCCCTCGCCCAGTCGGAGCGCTCGTGGCTCTCGGCGCTCGCGAGCCAGGAGGAGCGCGCCGACCTCATCAGCCACCACCACCTGCTCCACGACGACCCCGACGTCGTCAACACCCACCTCGACCGGCTCCGGGCCGTGACCGCCGAGCAGGTGGTGGATGCCGCCCGGCGCTGGCTGCGACCCGAGAGCCGTGCCGTCGTGTCCTACCTCGTCGCCGGGGTTCCCGGCGACGCTGCCGAGCAGACCGACCACTCCGACGAGGAGGCCGTCGCATGACGACGCCCCGCCCCGACGTCGCCCCGCCCCGTCCGTGGGCCTTCCCCCTGCCGGAGGAGCACCTCCTCGGCAACGGGGTCCGGGTGCTCGTGCACGACCTCCCCGGCCAGTACGTCACCTCGCTGCGCGTCGTGGTGCCCACGTCGCTCTCGGCCGAGCCCACCGGCAAGGAGGGCGTGGCGAGCCTGACGGCGCGGCTGCTCGACGAGGGCACCGCCCGGCACACCGCCGAGGAGTTCGCCGAGCTCATGGAGCGCCACGGCATGGTCCTCGGGGCCGGCGTCTCCGACGGCGGCGTCCTCGTCGACGTCGACGTGCCGCTGCGCCACCTCGCCACGGCCGCAGGCCTGCTCACGGAGGCGCTGGCCGAGCCGGTCTTCCCCGAGGACGAGGTGAGCCGGCTGCGGCGCAACCGGCTCGCCGAGATCGAGCAGGAGCGGGCCTCGTCGGCGCACCGTGCCGCGAAGGAGCTCGCGTGCACGTTGTGGGACCCGTCGACCCGGGCGAGCATCCCCACGGGTGGCACACCCGAGACGGTCGCGGGGCTGACCCGGGCCGATCTCGTCGACTTCCACGCGACGGCGCTCGGGCCCGCCGGGGCCACGGTCGTCGTCGCGGGCGACCTCACCGGGGTCGACGTCCTCGAGGTCCTCGAGTCCACCGTGGGCACCTGGTCCGCACCCGCGCACCGGCCGACCGACCCGCCGGTGGCGCCGACCCCGGCGCCCGACGCCGACCGTGTCGTCGTGGTCGACCGCCCGGGCTCCGTGCAGACCGAGATCCTCGTCGCCCGGCCCGGACCCGACCGGTCCACGCCGCACGGCTGGGCGCCGCACCCGGTGATCTCCTTCGTGATCGGCGGCTCCCCGAGCGCGCGGGTCGACGCCGTGCTGCGCGAGGAGAAGGGCTACACCTACGGCATCCGGTCGGCCTTCCGCCCCCGGGTCGCCGGCGGGTCGTTCGTCACGTCGGGGTCGGTGCGCTCGGAGGTCACCGGCGAGGCCGTCGAGATCCTCCTCGGCATCCTCGACGGTGCCCGCGAGGGCTTCACCGACGCCGAGCTGCGCACCGGCGTCGACTACGTCGGCAAGACGGCTCCCGGGCGCTACGCCACGGCGGATGCCGTCGCCGACGAGACCGCAGCCCTCGCCCTGGAGCGCCTTCCTCTCGACTTCACGACGCGCACCCTGCGCGACGTCGCCGCGCTGACGCGCGAGGACGTCGACACGGCATACCGCCGCGTCGTGACGGGGGACTGGACCGTCATCCTCGTCGGCGACGCCGCCACGGTCGTGCCGGCCCTGGAGGGCCGCGTCGCCGGGCCGGTGGGCACGGTTGCCCTCTGACCGCGGCGTGACCCGCTCGGTCGTCACGGCGTCGCCGATCGGCCGGCTCGAGCTCGTCGAGGCCGGCGGGGCCCTCGTCGCCATCCACTTCGACGCGCCGGCCGACGGCTCGCCCGAGCACGAACGCGGCGGGTCGGCCCTCCTCGCCGAGGCCCGCCGGCAGCTCGCGGCCTACTTCGCCGGCGAGCTGCGCGAGTTCGACCTGCCGCTGCGCCCCGCCGGCACGGACTTCCAGCGCCGGGTCTGGGCGGTGCTCGCGACCGTGCCCTGGGGCGCGACCACGACCTACGGCGCGATCGCGGCGAGGCTCGGACTGCCCCCGGGGGCCTCGCGCGCGGTGGGGGCCGCCAACGGCGCCAACCCGATCCCCGTGGTGCTGCCCTGCCACCGCGTCATCGGCGCCGACGGCGCCCTCACGGGGTATGCCGGCGGGCTGGAGCGCAAGGCCGTGCTGCTGCGGCTCGAGCACGTGGCGACCGAGGCCGACCAGGCACCGCTCTTCTGACCGCGGGGGCCGACGTCAGGCGGTCCCGATACGGCCGAGCACCTCGTCGTGGAGGATGCCGTTCGTCGCGACCGCGTTGCCCCCGAAGGGCCCGTCGACCCCCGCGAGGGAGGTGAACCGTCCCCCGGCCTCGGTGACGATCGGCACGAGGGCGGCCATGTCGTGCAGGCCGAGCTCGGGCTCGGCCGCGATGTCGACCGCGCCCTCGGCGAGGAGCATGTAGGACCAGAAGTCGCCGTAGGCCCGCTCCCGCCAGCACGACCGCGCGAGGTCGAGCACCTGCTCCTGCCGGTCGACGGCGCCCCACGACGTCCAGCTCGAGCCGGAGATCGAGGCGTCCTCGATCCGCGACACCTGCGAGACGTGGAGCTGCTTCGCGGAGGTCAGGCTCCGACCGGCCCAGGCACCCGAGCCCAGCGCCGCCCACCAGCGGCGCCCGAGCGCCGGCGCGGCGACGAGGCCGATGACGGGGACGCCGTCGTCGACGAGCGCGATGAGCGTGGCCCAGACCGGCACCCCGCGCACGAAGTTGTGGGTGCCGTCGATCGGGTCGACGACCCACTGGCGCGGGCTCGAACCGGTGGGTGCGAACTCCTCGCCGATCACGGCGTCGCGGGGGCGGGTGCGCTTGAGCTGGGAGCGGATGAGCTCCTCCGCGTCGCGGTCGGCGTCGCTGACCAGGGTGAGGTCGGGCTTGGTGTCGACCCGCAGGTCCTCGGCGCGGAACCGTGCCGTCGTGATCCGCTCGACGGCGTCGGCGAGCACGTGGGCGAGGCGCAGGTCGTCGTCGTAGCCGGGCACGGGCCCAACCTAGCGGCACGCGCCGAAGAATCTCCGGCCCGGCGTCGATCCGGTCGCGCTTCGGTCACAATCGGGTCTCGGCGCGCTCCGGAACTTCCATTGCGACCCTTTTGCGTCTTTCATGGAGCCCGGCACGCCGGAGGGCGACGCCGACCGAGACGCTCCCGACCGGGAGCAGGGCTCGGACCCTGACCACCCGACCAACGGGTGGTGACACCACTCTCACGTAGGAGGACATCCATGCGAGGAACCACTCGCACGGTCGCGGTTGCGGCCATGTCTGCCGTGGCCCTGCTCGCCGCAGGCTGCGGCAGCGGCGACAGCGACAGCACCGAGACCTCGGCCGCCGGCGCCAAGACCGGCGGAGAGATCACCGTCCGGGGCTGCAACCCCCAGAACCCCCTCGTCCCGCAGAACACGGGTGAGACCTGTGGCGGCGATGTCGTCGACGCGATCTTCTCGAAGCTCGTCAAGTACGACGCCGAGACGGCCAAGCCGAGCAACGACCTCGCGGAGTCCATCGAGACCACCGACAACCAGAACTTCACCGTCAAGGTGGTGCAGGGTCGCAAGTTCCACGACGGCACCGACATCAAGGCCAAGAACTTCGTCGACGCCTGGAACTACGCCGCCTACGCCCCCAACGCGATGTACAACGGCTACTTCTTCGAGCCCATCGAGGGCTACGGCGACCTGCAGTGCACCGGCGAGGGCGATGACCCGTGCGCCGGCGCCGGCAAGGCCAAGGCCGACAAGCTCACCGGTCTCGCGGTCGTCGACGACTACACCTTCACGATCAAGACGACCCAGAAGATCTCGAACCTCCCGGTCCGTCTCGGCTACTCGGCCTTCGCCGCGCTGCCCGACGTGTTCTTCACCGACCCGGCCGCGTTCGGCGACAAGCCGGTCGGCTCCGGTCCGTACAAGCTCGACTCCTGGACCAAGGAGCAGTCGATCGTCCTGTCCAAGTTCGCCGACTACGCCGGCGACTTCGGTGGCAAGGTCGACAAGATCACCTTCAAGATCTACCAGGACTCCGACTCCGCCTACAACGACGTCCTCGCCAACAACCTCGACATCACCAACGAGATCCCGGCGAGCGCGCTGATCGACGACAAGTACAAGGCGGACCTCCCCGACCGCAACGCGCAGAAGGAGACCGGCGTCATCCAGACGATCACCTTCGCGCCGACCAAGGTCGACCCGAACTACGCGGACCCCAAGGTCCGTCAGGCGATCTCGATGGCGATCGACCGTGACACCATCATCAAGCAGATCTTCAACAACACCCGCGTGCCGGCCACCGGCTGGGTGTCCCCGGTCGTCGACGGCTTCAAGGCCGAGCAGTGCGGTGAGTTCTGCAAGTTCGACGCGGCCAAGGCCAAGGCCAAGCTCGACGAGGCCGGCGGCTTCAAGGGCGACAAGATCACCCTGACCTACAACGCCGACTCCGCTCACAAGGAGTGGACCGAGGCCACGTGCAACAGCATCAAGCAGTCGCTCGGTGTCGAGTGCGCCGCGGTCGGCGTCGTCGACTTCGCCACCTTCCGCGCCGAGGTCGGCGACCGCAAGGTGAAGGGCATGTTCCGGTCCGGCTGGCAGATGGACTACCCGTCCATCGAGAACTTCCTCACGCCGCTCTACGGCACCGGTGCGTCGTCCAACGACGGTGACTACTCCAACCCGGCCTTCGACAAGCTCCTGAGCGAGGCGGCCGCGGCCACCGACGCGGCGGAGGCGAACACGAAGTACCAGGAGGCCGAGGCCCTGCTCGCGGCCGACATGCCGGCCATCCCCATGTGGTACGGCAAGTCCACCATGGGCTGGTCCGAGAATGTCACCGGTGTGAAGATCACCGCCTTCGGGACGATCGACTTCGCGTCGGTCTCCCTGAAGTGAGCCGGCTGGTCTAGCGGGTTCTCAGCACGCGTCGTCGGCCTGCCAGCGCCCGCTGGCAGGCC
>DATITJ010000079.1:0-3033 GCA_035467935.1 Ornithinibacter sp. | reverse complement strand
CCGGTCCTGGCACGCGCGCACCCGGCCCGACGACGTCGCCCCCGACCCGCGCGTGCGGTGGGTGGGCCTGTCGGTGCTCGACGTCGTGGACGGTGGGGCCGACGACGCCGCGGGCATCGTGGAGTTCCGGGCCCTGTGGGTCAGTGACGACGGCGGGGCGGTTCGTCGCGGTGAGGTGCACGAGCGGAGCCGCTTCGTGCGGCGCGGCGGGCGCTGGGTCTACCTCGACGGCGAGTAGCCGGGGACGGCGCAGTCGTTGGTCGCTCGGCCGTTGGTCGCCTCGACGCAAGACGGCCGTGGAGGCCATACTGGTGCGCGGAGGCCCGGCACGTCGGTCCTGACGCGGTCCGCACGACCGGCCCCGGCAGGAGGACGCGGACGTGGGGCTGCTCTTCATCGACCTGGAGAGGGGGCACCGGATGCGGCTCGGGGGCACCGCGAGCATCGACCTCGACGACCCGCTGCGCCAGGAGGACCCGGAGGCCGAGCTCGTCGTGCGGGTGCGAGCCCGGGCGGTCTACCCGAACTGCCCGCGCTCCCGGAGATCGAGAGGTGCTCGGTCGATGAGATGCTCGGGCGGTGAGGTCCGGGGACGGACAGCGACCGCGGCGACTGCCGATGTCGTGAACGACTCGAGGAAGGCCTGCCCATGAGCACGACCCGGATACCCGCCGCCGCCGTCCCGCCCGGTTCCGTGACCGGGTCAGGGGAGTACGCGGTCGGCGACAACGGTGAGTACTTCGCCGTCACGCGCAAGTGCCGGCACCTGCGCGCCGATCTCGCCGAGGGCAGCATCGACGCCGACGGCTGCCTCGTCTGTCCGTGGCACCAGGCCAAGTACGACGTGAAGACGGGACGGATGACGCGCGGACCCCAGGGGTCCTTCGCCAAGGTTCCCGGCCTCGGGGCGGCGTTCATCGCCCTGACCAGGGCCTGGCCGCTGCGCCGGGGCACCGTCACCGTCGACGGGGACGACCTGCGCGTGGAGTGACGCGGTGCTGGCTACTGGTACGACACGAACCACGGCGTCGGCTGCACCTGCGCCATCGTCTGCTCGGGAGTGAGCATCGGGGTGTCCTCGTCCTCGAAGTTCTTCCAGCCGAGCCAGACCCCCTCGGGCAGGTCGCGCCGCAGCGCCCTCCACGTGGCCTGCTTGTCGCCCTGCCCGCCCAGGCCGTCGGCGTGCACGAGCCACTGCACCTCGTCGAGCGAGGTGTCGAGGCGCTCCCGGTCCCGGATCATCGAGGGCCGGAACTGGTGGAGCGTGAGCACCTTCGGCGGCAGGTCGTGCTCGCGCACGAGCGCGGCGAGCCACGCGCCGACGCGGTTGACCTCGTCGACCCCCACCGACCCGATCTGCTCGAGGTGCACCTGGTCCTCGCGAAGACGCCACTCCGGGTCGAGGGCCAGTCCGACCCACGGGCGCCGGAGGAGCTCCTCGTAGTGTTTCGCCTGCTCGAGGAAGTCGGTGCGGCCGGGCTGGAGATCGAGCACGACGTAGACCCCGGCGGCCTCGGCCGCCTCGACCCACGGCAGGAGACGCTTCATCGGTGTGCGGCTGGAGTAGGTGCCGTCGGCGCCCTTCGACCGGGACGCCACGGTCGCGATGATCTCGAAGGACGGCACCACGGGGGTGTCGGTCAGCCCGGCGTACTCCTGCGCCAGCGTCGTGGCCCGGGTCACCGCGGCGGCCGCCGACTGCTCGCCGAGCATGCCCATGGATGCCGTGCCGGGGTGGCCGTAGAGCGCGACCATCCGTCGGCCGGGGAAGGGCAGGCAGCCACCGCCGGGAAGCTCCGTCGCGTGCCGCACGGTGCGCACCCGCTGCGCGAGCCGCTCGGCCGGCCCGAGCCCTCCACCGAGGCCGAGGACGGGGCCCTCCCCGGCGCGCAGCGCCTCGAACGACTCGACGGCGAGCCGAGGATCGCTGTGCCCCAGCTGGATCCGGTCGGCACCCACGGCATCGACGGTGGCCTCGACGACGGCCGTCACCGAGGCCCCGGGGGCCAGGACGACGGCGGCACCGTGAGCGGCGGGCCGGTGCGGCAGCCCGCTCAGCCCGGCGAGGGCGTCGGTGTCGGTGGAGGACACGACCTCACGGTCGCCGCCGAGGGACGCGGAGCCATCGCCCGGCGGCACCACCTGCACGACGGTGCGCACCCCGAGCCGGTCGAGCTCGGCGGCGAGCCCGGGGCCGGCGACGAGCAGTGGAAGGCCCAGCCGCCGAGCGGTCGCGGAGCCCGCGCCGACCTCGGTGGCGGTGCTGACGACGACCGCGCTGGTCCGGTCGAGCAGGGCGCGCGAGGCGGCGAGCGACTGCTCGTGCGGCGACGCGGCGGCATCCACGACCCCGGCCCGCGGCTCGGCGGCTGGCTGCACGGTGTGCGCGCCGTCCGGGGGACCACTCGTCGCCGAGCTTGCCGCCGGCGACGCCCCGGACCCGTCGTCAGTCGGGGTGCACGCCGTGCTCGTCGCGGTCAGGGCGACGGAGCCCACGGCGAGGGCGGCGGCGGACCGCAGGGCGGTGCGACGGGGGACTGAAGCGTTCACGACAGGGCTCACGGACGGGGACGGCGGACCCCTCCACCCTGACACGGATTGCCGCCACCCGGATGATCGCGCCCACACGGATGCGTGGTACGACAGGGACCATGTACCTCGAGAACGTCAGCCTGGACGCCCTGGAGCCGGCGGTCGTGGGTCGCTTCTGGGAGGCACTGCTCGGATGCACCACCCTGGTGGACGAGCCGGACGCGTTCGAGACGCGCCTGGCGCCTCCTGGCGGGCCCGTGCTCGACGTCTGCGTCCAGAGGGTGCCCGAGCCGCCCGCGGAGCCGCTGCGCCTCCACCTCGACGTCAGCGGTGGCACGCGCCAGGCCGAGGTCGTCGAGCAGGCCCTGGCGCTCGGGGCGCGCCACCTCGACATCGGGCAGGGCGACGTGCCGTGGGTCGTGCTCGCCGACCCCGAGGGGAACCCGTTCTGCGTCATGGAGGCCAGGGCGGAGTACGCCGTCTCCGGGCCCATCGCCGCCC
>DATITJ010000078.1:0-2283 GCA_035467935.1 Ornithinibacter sp. | reverse complement strand
GGCATGGTCGGGAAGTACGTCCCGATCACCGAGTCCGACGCCACCGAGCTCGGTTCGTTCACGCTGCGCAGCATCCTCACCGAGAAGTTCTCGCTGCCGGAGTTCGCGGCGTTCGAGTCCGACACCACGCCCGCGAAGGAGACCGAGGTCGGCGGCCGCGCCGCCTACGTCCTCGGTGCGGAGGGTGGGGCGCGCCTCTGGGTCGCCGCCGACGGCAGCGGTGCGCTGCTGCGGGCCGTCGGGCCGAAGACCGCGCCCTCGGACCTCGTCTTCTCCGGCTGGGACCGCGCCAAGACCTTCAGCCCGCCGCCGCGCTCGAAGGTCGTCGACGAGGGCTGACCCCGGGGTGGCCGGAGCGGCTACGTCGCGCCGTATGCCGGGTCGCGGCGGGTGCGCCTCCATCGCCGCACCCGCAGCCACATCCAGATCAGGACCCAGGCCAGCAGGGCCAGGGCGACGATGACGAGCACCGGCGCGACGAGCGCGATGACGGTCAGGCCGATCGACGCACCGTCCTCGACCGTCGACACGACCGGGGCGCCGGCGCCGACCGTGCCGACGTCGATGACCGGCCGGGCCGCCATCTTCCCGGTGTGCACCAGCCCCGAGATGACGACGCCGAGGACCACCGAGGCCCAGGGGTTCTGCGTCATCCACGTGGAGCTGTCCAGCTCCGACGCCGCGGTCGAGGCCGCGAAGATCAGGCCACCCATGCTCGGACGGATGAAGGTCTGGATCGTGTCGTTGACGGTGTCGACCGCCGGCACCTTGTCGAGCACGACCTCGGCCGCGAGGAGCACGGCGCCGATGCCGATGGCCCAGTTGCTCTGAATCCACTCGTAGCCCACGGGCAGGGTGATGTAGTCGGTGAACCGGGCGACGAGCGCGACGATGAGGAACGGGATGTAGGCGTTGAGCCCCGCGGCTGCGGACAGCCCCATCCCCGTGAGGGCAGCGAGCACGGCGATCCTTCCTTCGCACCCACGACCACGGCCCCGCGGTCGTGCCGACGATGCAACGTGCGGCACCGTCGAGGGTAGCCCCGTCGCCCTCGCCGGGGAGAGTGGTCGTCACCCCACCGCGTGGTCCAGTCTCAGCACCCTGCGTGCCAGCCGGGACAGGCGCTCGGGGCCGGGAACGATGCTCACGGCGTCGCGCAACACCCCGGCCGCGAACACCCGCAGCAGCACGAGGTCGACCAGGCCCACGGTGAATGCACCGACGAGAAGCCGAACGACCGGGGAGCCGACCCCCTCGAGCACGCCCATGACGAGAAGCCCTGCGCCCAGGCTGAGAACCGTGGGGACGAGCACGGTGCCGAAGGGCCGCGCGACTCTGCGCACCGGGGACCCGAGGATGCGGCCCACGAGCACCCACCTGATCACCGTGGCGAGGGCGGCGACGACGACGAAGCCGACGCTGACCCCGAGCAGGCCCCACTGCACGGTCACGGCGGTCGTGGCGACGGTGGCGGCGTCGACGACGAGGGCGTACGCGAGCCACGCGCCGGGGCGACCGACCCCGTAGAACAGGCCGTGGTCGACCATGGCGCCGAGTGTGATGATGCCGGCCACGCTGAGGGCCTGGGCGGGACGCACACTGTCCCCCCAGGCCGGACCGAAGAGCAGGGGCACCAGGACGGGGGCGGTGACGACGATGGCCACCATGAAGGGGGAGACCAGCGCGTAGGCGACGCCCAGGGCCTTGACGTAGCTGACCCGGAGCCGGTCGGTCGACTCGCGCACCTTGGCGAACACCACGGTCGAGACGGGGACCAGCGACGCGGTGGTCAGCTCCTGGGCGGTCAGCACGAGGCGTTGGGCGATGCTGAGCAGGCCCATGGCCGAGGGCCCCAGTGCGACCGTGATGATCCACGTCTCGGCCCACATCCGGCTCGTCGCGACGAGGTCGACGGCCGACACCCGCAGACCGAAGGTCGCCATGACGCGGAACTGCCGGGGCGACAACGACAGGGACGGTCTCCACCGGGCGCCCCGCCAGGCGAGGACGGCGATGAGCCACTGGCCGACGACCACCTGGCTGACGAGGGCCCAGACGCCGCCGCCGAGGAGCGCGACCGCGACGGCGACGACCTGCGCCAGCGACGCGGCCACCAGGCCCTGCAGCGCCACGGCGCGAAACGCCATGGCGCGCCGGAGCAGCGCCAGGGGCACCCCGGCGGCGACGGTGGCGACCACCGCGAGGACCAGAGCCCGCAGCACCGGGGTGAGCTCGGGCAGCCGGAAGGCGATCGCGAGCACCGGTGCCACGGCATACAGCGCG
>DATITJ010000077.1:0-1747 GCA_035467935.1 Ornithinibacter sp. | reverse complement strand
CGTCGTCGGCGGCCTGGTCGCGGTCGTCGCGGTCGTCGCGCGGGTCGATCCGGCACCACCGCTGCGCGAGGAGCCCGGCCCCGGCCAGCACGACCCCGGCGACGACGAGGAGCGCCAGGGGCAGGATGCGTGACCGGTTCGCGACGAGAGACAGCTCGGTCAGCACCACGGCGAGCTGACCGGCATACCAGCCGGCGGCGGCGGCACCCGTGAGTGCAGCGGCCTGGGCGAGCACGACGGTGCGCGCGGCGCGCAGCGGGTCGAGCGACGAGGTCGCCCTGCCCCGGAGGTACTGCCGCACCGGTCGCGCGAGCCACAGCACGAGGCCGCCCATGACCGTGAGCAGCACCGCGGCCAGCAGCGGTGGGCGCGGCACGAGCTCGCCCGAGCGGGCCACCAGCTCGAACAGCCCGAACGACACGATGCCGACCCCGCCGCCCACCAAGGCCAGGGTCTGGATGCCGATCTCCTTGTGCCGCATCAGTGCTCGCGTCCTCCATCGGGGGTCTGTGTGGTGTCACGGCGCCGCACACCGGCGGTGTCGAGGCCCGCGACGAGATCGGCGACGCGCACGACGGCGCCCTCGTGGCGCAGGACGGCGTCGGGGTCGACGTCGAGCCACGGCACGAGCACGAAGGCCCGCTCGTGGGCCCGCGGATGGGGGAGGGTGAGCCTCGCGGCGGCCGACGTGACGTCGGTGTCGGAGGCGGGGTCGCCGTACTGCACGAGGTCGAGGTCGAGCGTGCGCGCCCCCCACCGCACCTCGCGCACCCGGTCGAAGGCCGCCTCGAGCGCCTGCAGCTCGCGCAGGAGCGACGTCGGTGACAGGGAGGTGCGGACGAGCACGACGGCGTTGACGTAGGCCGGCTGGTCCGGCCCGCCGACGGGTTCGCTGTCGTGCAGGGCGGATGCCGCGACGACGCGCACCGCCGGCTGGTGGGCCAGGGACTCGATCGCCGATGCCGCGCTCTGGACCGGCCCGCTCTCCCCCCACGGCAGGTTCGCGCCCAGGGCGACGACGACGGGCACCGGCGCGCGGCGGCGGGTCACCGCGACCGTGACGTCCCCGAAGGGCACGCCGACGGGCGCCTGCGGCTTGTGGACCGTGACGGTCACCTCGTCGACGCTCGCGTGCGCGAGGGCGTCCTGGGCCACGAGCTCGGCGAGACGCTCGATGAGGTCGTGGGGATCGCCCTCGATCCGCGCCAGGGCAGCGGCGCCGATCTCGCCGTAGTCGACCGTGTCGGCGAGGTCGTCGCTGGCCCCGGCCGGGCCGAGGTCGACGGCCAGCTCGACGTCGACGACGAACTCCTGCCCCTCGCGCCGCTCGTGCTCGAAGACGCCGTGGAACCCACGGCCGCGCACGCCGGTGATCCGGATGCGGTCCCGGGCCGCTCCCGTCCCGGTCACGCGACACCCCGGAGGGCGTCGGCGACGTCGAGGGCGTCGACCGTGCCGGCCACGTCGTGGACCCGCACCGCCCACACGCCGTGCTGCGCGGCATACAGCGTCGTCGCGGCGGTGGCCACGTCGCGGCCGAGCGGAGGACGCGCGGTCTCGGGGCTGCGTCCGACGAGCCCGAGGAACCTCTTGCGCGAGGTGCCGAGCACGAGTCGGTGCCCGAGCGAGGCGATCTCGTCGAGGCGACGAAGCAGCTCCCAGTTGTGGGGCGCGAGCTTGGCGAACCCCAGGCCCGGGTCGAGCACCACGTCCCCGGGCCGGATGCCGGCCGCCACGAGCGCCTCGA
>DATITJ010000076.1:0-1970 GCA_035467935.1 Ornithinibacter sp. | reverse complement strand
CGACCGGCACAAGGGCGGCGAGGCGTTCGCCGCCGCGATCCGGGCGCTGCGTGCGGGGGAGATCGTCGGGGTCTTCCCCGAGGCCACGATGTCGCGCTCCTTCGAGCTCAAGGAGTTCAAGCCCGGGGCGATCAAGATGGCGCAGGTGGCCGGGGTGCCGGTGCTGCCGACGACCATCTGGGGTGGCCAGCGGGTGTGGACCAAGAACCTCCCCAAGCACATGCGTCCGGTTTCGCGGATCCCGGTGAGCGTCACCGTGGGTGAGCCGCTCGAGATCGGCCGGCGCGAGGACGTCACCGCGGCGAACGAGAGGCTCAAGGCGGCGATGCAGGCCCAGCTCGACGTCCAGCAGGCGGCGTACCCGACGCTGCACGGCGCGGACCTGCGCTACGTCCCCGCCCGGCTGGGCGGCACCGCGCCGACCCTCGAGGAGGCGCACGCCGCCGACCTGCACGACATGACCCGCACCCGGGACAAGTTCACCGGCTGACCTCCGGGGCCAGCGGGTCTCAGAGCGTGGGAAAGTCGTCGCCGAGGAGGCGCTGAGCGGTCTCGAGGACCTCCTCGTCGGTGACGTCGCGGCTCCTCAGGTCGGTCAGGGCGGCCGAGTAGACCTCGTTCGGTGCGTAGAACTCCAGCGCGATCCCGTCGGGGTCCCGGAAGTTCAGGTGGTGACCCAGTGGCATGTCGCGGATCGGTGTGAAGGGCACGCCGGCGCCGCGGAGCCGTTCCTCCCACTGCACCAGCTCGGCGCGGCTCGCCGCCGCGAAGCCGAGATGGTCCAGCCCGGTGGTCAGCTCGGTGAACTCCCCTCCCATGGCGTCCTGGTGCCGGAGCAGCGCGATGGTGAAGCCCGTCGCGGGGTGGATGGTGATGCGCCCGTAACCCACGTCCAGCGCGCGCCGGAACCCGAGGACGTCGGTGTAGAAGCGCTCACTGGCGTCGAGGTCGGTGACGGTCAGGGCCACGTGGTTCACCCCGGTGAAGCTCGGCATGCCACCCCACTGTCCGCCCCGGCGCGGTGACGGTCAAGACGTCGGGGGTGACGCGGCATCCGCCCACCGGTCCACGGCTCGCGGCCGGCTCGCGGCCGGATCGCAGCCGGCTCCCGACCGGTGCCGCGGCCGGGCCGGTCAGACCGGGTGGCCCAGGTGGGCCAGGGCCTGCCGAAGCAGCACCCCGTGACCGCGGTCCATCTCGGCCTGGATGCCGGGGTCGAGCGCCTGGTCGGGCGTGAGCCAGGTGAGGTCGAGGGCGTCGTTCTGCGGTGCGCAGTCGCCGGCGACGGGCACGACGAACGCCAGGGACACCGCGTGCTGTCGCGGGTCGTGGAACGGCGTCACCCCGGGCGTCGGGAAGTACTCCGCGACGGTGAACGGCTGAGGGCTGGCCGGCACGCGGGGGAGCGCCATCGGGCCGAGGTCCTTCTCGATGTGGCGCAGCAGGGCGTCGCGCACGCGCTCGTGGTGCAGCACGCGGCCCGACACGAGCTCGCGGCAGACGCTGCCCTCGGACCCGAGACGCAGCAGCACGCCCACCGCGGTGACCGCACCACGCTCGTCGACGCGCACCGGCACGGCGTCGACGTAGAGGATCGGCAGCCGCGCGCGGGCCGCGTCGAGGTCCTCGCGGCTCAGCCAGGCGGGATCACGGTCCAGCTCCAGGGGGCTCATGGGCTCGATCGTGCCACGTCGGCGTGCTCGCCCGGCGCCTGACCCACCGCCGGGCCGGAGGGCGCCTCGAAGGCCACCGGCTCCTCGAACGCCGCCCGCCGTGCGGCCCGCCGCAGCGCCCCGAGCACCGCCCGGCCCGTGAGCACCACGAGCACCGCGGTCGTCACCGCCCGACCGATGTCCCAGCCCAGGCTCGTTGCGAGGGTGAAGACGAGGAAGCGGTGGAGGTTCTCGAGGACGGGTGCCCCGGCCACGAACGACAGCTCGCCCGACATCCCCGTCGCGAAGGGCCAGAAC
>DATITJ010000075.1:0-8883 GCA_035467935.1 Ornithinibacter sp. | reverse complement strand
GGTCGCCTCCTTGGCGGTGAAGAGCACGGTGTCCCACGGGGTGGCGGGATCGAGGGTCACGAGTCGCTCGTGCTCGTCCTGTTCGCGGCGCGTGGCGATGACGTCGAGCACCCCGGGGGGCAGCGGCGCCGCGGTCTCGGCGTCGAGCCCGACCGACCGGATGCCCCGGCGCCGGCCCGCGTGGGCGGCCACGGCACCGGTCCACCCGGGCGTGTGGGTGATGCTGCCCACGAAGCCCGCCGGCCATCGGGGCGCTCCGCGACCGTCGGCGAGCAGGGGGAGGTCTTGCGGCGCGCCCACCTGATCCAGCGCGTGGCGGGCGCACCACCGCCCGGTGGCGAACTCCGAACGGCGTGCTCGATGCGTCCCGCTGACCAGCGCCTCCTCAGCGCTCAGGAGGTCAGCCTCACCCACGTGGACCTCGCTGGCGCAGAACCCGATTCGCCACCACGTACGACCGACGTGGTCAGGACCCGACTGCCGCGCGCCCCCCGACCGCGCCCCGGCCCGCACGGCCACCGAGGCGTGGTGCTGTTCCTCGTCACCGTCCACCCCACAAGGATCGAGGAGAGAGGGTGGACGCACAAGGTGCGCCCCTGCCCGTCCCGTCCGGTGTCCTGTCAGCGGGTCACCGGAGGCTCGAGGTCGAGCGCACCGCACGGTAGTGGGCGAGCAGCTGCTCGCCCACGGCATCCCACGTGCGCCCTTGCACGGAGGCCCGTGCCGCTGCGCCCATCGCGCGCCGCTTCGCGTCGTCGCCGGCCAGGTCGAGCACGCGCTCGCGCAGGCCGGTCAGGTCGTCCGCGGCGTACAGCCACCCGGTGCGGCTGTGGTCGACGAGCTCGGCTGCGGCCCCCGCGGCCACGGCGACGACGGGCACGCCGCCGGCCATCGCCTCCTGGACCGACTGGCAGAACGTCTCGTGCGGGCCGGGGTGCACGGCGACGTCGAGGGTGGCGACGGCCCGCGAGAGGTGGGGCCCGGAGAGCATCCCGGTGAACACGGCATCCGGCAGCACCCGGCGCAGCCGCTCGCGCTCGGGGCCGTCGCCGATGACGACGAGGCGGATGCCGTCGCGCCCGGAGAGGACACGCAGGTCCTCGACCTGTTTCTCTGCGGCGAGGCGACCGAGGAACCCGACGACCACCTGGCCGTCGGGGGCGAGCCGGTGGTGCAGCGCCGCGTCGCGGTGCACGGGCGAGAAGGCGTGCGTGTCCACGCCGCGGGGCCACAGCTCGATGCGGGGGATGCCGTGTCTCGCCAGGTCGGATGCCGCCCAGCGAGAGGGGGCCAGCGTGACGTCGGCGCGCTCGTGGATGGAGCGGATCCGGTGCCAGGCCATACCGGTGACCGACCCGGCGCCGTACCGGCTCGCGAAGCCTGCGACATCGGTCTGGTAGACGGCCACGACGGGCACGCCCAGGCGCTCGGCGGCGCGCAGGGCCGGCCCGCCGAGGGTGAAGGGCGAGGCCAGGTGGATGACGTCCGGCCGGAACCGGGCGAGCGGTGCGGCGAGCGTGCCGGCGGTGGCCACCGGGAGGCGCACCTGCGGGTAGCCCGGCAGCGGCACGGAGGGCAACGCCACGACGGGGGCTCCCTCACACGTCGGTGGCGGATCCCCGGGTGCCAGCACCATCGCCTGGTGACCGTGCTCGCGCAGGTGGCGCAGCACCCGGACCACCGAGCCCGTCACACCGCTGACGTGCGGGAGGAACGTCTCGGCCGCGATCGCCACCCTCATGGGCACAGGAGAGCAGGCGCTGCGGTGGGGGAGCCGTCCGCACGGTGTCGTGTCGGCGACCATCCGGTGTCGGATCAGTGCCGAATGCCGGATGCCGGGTGGCGGGTGCCGGATGCCGGGTGGCGGGTGCCGGATGCCGGGTGGCGGGTGCAGGATGCCGGGTGGCGGGTGCAGGATGCCGGGTGCCGGGTCGGGCGACGACGGGCAGCGTCGAGGGTAGCGCGGCCTTGGCCGTCAGGAACTCCTCGACGGTGGTCATCGTCGTGGGGTCGACGAGGCCACCACCGGCGGGCACCCACGGGGTCTCGGACGCACCCATGAACCGGTTGAGGGCCATGGTGCGCGACGGGACCGGCGCGACCGGACGCAACACCGCCGCCGCGGCGGCGAAGACGGCCACGGGCGTCGACACCGCCCGCACCCGCCGCCCGAGCACGCGCGAGAAGACCTCGGCGACGTCGACCCGGCTGAGGACCTCGGGCCCGGCCACCTCGATGGTCCGCCCGTCGAGGTCCGCCCTCGACACGGCGGCGCAGGCCGCGGCGACGTCGGACACCGCGATGAACGCCTGCCGGTGGCTCGTCGGGCCGGGCACGAGCATGAGCCCTCGCGCCTCGACCATCGACCCGGTCGCCCGGCGGAAGCGCCGCAGGAACGGCGAGGGGCGCCCCATGGTGGCGTTCGGTTCCCCACGCAGCGGGAGCGAGGAGCCGACGAGTGCGAGCCAGGCTTCCATGAACGGTGGGAACCGCAGGATCACCGAACCGGGGACGGCGGCTCGGATACCGTCCTCGATCCGCCGGCGCTCGGCGGCCAGCGGCACGTGCTCGTCGACGTCGGTGACCGGGACCGAGGGCAGGACGAGCCGTCGGACCCCCAGCCGGCCGGCGGTGTCGACCAGCCGCCGCACCCCCTCCGCGACCCGAGGACGTTCATCTCCAGGCCTCCCTGCCTCGGGACCTGCTCACCGACGCTACGGCGACCTGCCGAGCCGACGCCACGTCAGATGCGCCACTCACGCGCAGGCGGGCTCGTCGCGCCGGCGCGTGTCCTCAGTGCCGCCGCGGGTGCCACCCGGCTCAGCGGGCGAGGAGGTACCAGATCGACGCGACGGCCAGGATCGCGGCGCTGAACCCGGGCACCCACGCCCAGTGGACGTGGCTCCTCGGCACGACCGGCACGCTCGTCGGCGTCGGTGTGGGGTCGCTGGCCCCGGTCCACGCGGGGGGCGCGGCCGGACGCTCGTCGACGCCGGCCTCGGACTCGGCGGCCGCGCCCAGGACGTCGACGGCCTCGCCCGACGGGTCCGGGAGGTCCTCCTCGGCCATCCCGAGGCGCTCACCGAGCTCTCGCGCGTTGGCGGGGCGGTCGGCCGTCTTCTTCTGGAGGCACTGCTCGATGAGGGCGCGCAGGCGGCCCGGCACGTGGGGTGGCAGCGGAGGTGGGGGGTCGTTGACCTGGGCCAGCGCCGTCGCCACGGGGGTGCCCTTGTCGAAGGGGCGCCGACCGGTCAGCATCTCGTGCGCCACGACCCCGAGCGCGTAGAGGTCGGAGGCGCCGGTGGCGGCCTCCCCGAGGGCCTGCTCCGGCGAGAGGTAGTGGGGGGTGCCGAGCACCTCACCGGTCTGGGTGTGCCCGGACCCGTCGATGGCACGGGCGATGCCGAAGTCGGTGAGCTTCACCGTGCCGTCGGGCATGAGGAGGATGTTGGACGGCTTGACGTCCCGGTGCACGACCCCTGCCTCGTGGGCCGCCCCCAGGGCGAGCGCCGCCTGCGCCATGATGGCCCGAACCTGGTCCGGCGCGAGGGCGCCCTCCCGCTTGACGAGATCGGACAGCGGTTCACCCGGGACCAGCTCCATGACGAGGTAGGCGAGACTGCCCTCCTCGCCGTAGTCGAACACGGTGGCGATGTTGAAGTGCGCCAGGTTGGCGGTGTGGAGTGCCTCGTTGCGGAAGCGCCGCGCGAAGACCTCCTCGTCGTCCAGGCTGGGCCGCAGGATCTTGACGGCCACCTGGCGCTCGAGCACGGTGTCGGTCGCCGCCCACACGTCACCCATGCCACCGGACGCGATGCGACTCACCAGCGTGTAGCGGTCACCGAGGACGAAGTCCTCATGGAACCGGATCACCGGGTCGTCGTCGCGTTCACCCGGTCATGATAAGCCACGCCACCCCCCTGTCCGGCTGTGAGTGCGCAGGTCGCAGGCCTGGGGCTGAGGGTGGTCTCAGGATCGCCCGGGGCCGCCGGCGCCGGGCGGAGTGCGGCCGTCGGGCGCCCGCGGGCCGCCGCGCCGAGCAGCCTCGGAGGGCAGCGGCTCGAGCTCGTAGGCCGGCTCGTCGCCGCTGCCCGTGCCGTTCGCTTCGGTGAGGCTACGCCCGGTGCCGTACCCGTTCCCGGCCTCCTCACCCCCACCGGGCGCCTGCGCCTCCAGCCGCAGCCGGCGTCCCTCGGCGACACGCTCCTCCAGCTTCGTGGCCGCCTTGAGCGACCCGGAGTCGTCGCGCGGCGGCAGCTGCAACGTGCGCTCGGCCCGGATGCCGGCCTGCAGCTGGCGCGCCCGTTCCAGCTCGGCGTCGATCTCGGCCCCGAAGAGCAGGGCGAGGTTGGTCAGCCAGAGCCACAGGAGGAAGACGATGACGCTTCCGAGGGAGCCGTAGAGCGAGTCGTACTTCGCGAAGTTCGTGACGTAGAACCCGAACCCGAGCGAGGCGATCACCCAGATCCCGATGGCGACGGCTGCTCCCACCGAGACCCACCGGAACTTCGGCTGCTGCACGTTGGGCGTCACGTAGTAGAGCACCGCGACCATCACGACGACGACCCCGAGGATGACCGGCCACTTCGCGAGGCCCCACACCGTCAGGCTCTGTTCGCCGAGCCCCACGGCCTCACCGATGGCCTGGGCGATCGGGCCGCTCACGACGACCGCCACGAGGACGATCGCCGCCATGACGACGAGCCCGAGGGTGACGAGCAGCACGACGGGCCGTAGCTTCCACACGGGGCGGCCCTCGTCGACCTGGTAGATCCGGTTCAGCGCTCGGCCGAACGCGCCGACGTAGCCCGAGGCCCCCCAGAGCGCGCCGGCGAGCCCGACGGCGAGGGCGAGGCCCGCGCTCTGCTGCTCGACCATGGCCGCGATGGGCTCCTCGAGGCTCTCGGCGATCTGGGACTGGCCCAGGTCGCGCAGGATGGCGAGCATCTCCTGGGTCGTCTCCTCGCCCTGGCCGAAGACACCGAGCAGCGAGACGAGCGCGAGGATCGCCGGGAAGACCGACAGCACGGAGTAGTACGTGAGCGCCGCGGCGAGGTCGGTGCACTGGTCGCGCTGGAACTCCGCGAACGAGGCCTTCGCGGTGAACGCCCAGCCGTGCCGGTCGATGTCGGTGGGGGAGTCGGGCTTGTGGTCGGCGTCGGGGGGGGGCGCCGTGCGCGCCTTCGCCGCGGCGGTGTCCTGCGTTGCCATGCCCTGCTCCTACCCAGAGGTCAAGCCGGCACACGGACGACGGGTGCCGGTGCAGGCGGTGGTGACGCGGCCAACCTAACCCGCGGCACGGCATCCGGCCCGATCGTGGGTCGAGTGCCGGGATCGGGGGGCGGGCTGGGAGGATGGAGCGATGAGCAGCGACGGCGGACGACACCTCCCGCGTCGGCCCGTGCGCTTCGGGCCCGACGCCCTCGAGGCGCACGGCGGCACCCTCCCGGGGCCGGCGGAGATCACCGAGGTCGCCCACCAGACGGCCGCGATCCTCGTCGGCACCGGTCGCGCGGCCCACGACCCCGAGGTCACCAGCCGCCTCGTCACCCTCGTCGACGACCTCGGCCTGTCGACCGTCGCCGACCTGTGGTCGGCCCGCCCGGCGCGCTCGCTGCCCGGCGCGCTGTGGCGGCTCTACGCTCTGCGCGAGTGGGTGCGTCACAGCCCCGAGCAGGCGAGCCGGGAGTATGCCGCGGGCATCCGTTTCACCGACGTCGCCCACGCGGTGGCGGGCATCGCCGAGCCGCCGCAGCCCGAGGAGATGCAGCGCGTCGCCGACCAGATCCTGGCGGGGGTGTTCGAGGGAGACCTCGCGGTGGCGCTCGAGCGGGCCGCGGCGTTCTGCTCGGTGGTGGCCGCCGGGCGTGCCGAGCTCGCCCACGACCGCGACAACGTCGACCCGGGCGGAGCGAGCGACCTCACCCGCAGCGGGGCCGCCATGCTCACCACGGGTGAGGACCTGCGGGCCTGCGCGCACCTGTGGCGTGCCGGCGACCTCGACTGACGCGCGCCGGCACGGGCGGCGGGGCGGGCGAGGAGGGCCGCGGGGGTTCGACGGGCCGATCGGAGGACCCCATCGGGAACACATCCGGGCCGATGACGCGTTAAGGTCTTCCGTGGGTGCCGGGCCGCGGCAGCCCCGGGTCCCAACATCAGCCGCTACGAGCGGCCACGCGCCGTGAGGCGCTCCCGGCCCGGCACCCACCTCAGGTCCTCCCCGACGCGACGCCGTCGGTGCGACGCGCGAACCATGCAGACCCAGATGGCCCGGTCGAGTCATTTCGCTGTGGACCCCTGTCACCGGGTGTCCTCCGGGACGTACGGTGGGGCGGTGATGCAGGATCCCTCGCTCCACGACGAGCAGCTCGAGAACGAGATCAGGCTCGTCGGTGACCTCGTGCTCGCGGCCACGCAGAGCGCGGAGCACCTCACCCAGGAGCGGATCGACGAGATCCTCGGCATCCCCGGCCTCGAACCCTCCACCGAGGCCTCCTGACGGCAGCCGTCCCCGCCGCCGGGGCATCACCCGTTCGACCCCCGGCTACCCGCCGTCTGCCTGCTGGCCATAGCCTGTACGCACTGACTGGCTGCCTCTTACGGAGACCGATCGTGGGCATCCGCCTCACCCCGCAGGACCCCCGCTTCTTCGACCTGTTCGCCGCATCAGCGCGCCACCTCGTCGACGCCAGCGGCGAGCTCACCGCGCTCCTCGGCGCCCCGGCGGAGGAGCGCGAGGTCATCCTCAAGCGGATGCACGAGATCGAGGCGTCCTCGACCGACGCGACGCGCGCGATCATCCGCCAGGTCAACGGCTCGTTCGTCACGCCGTTCGACCGCAGCGACATGCACGGCCTGGCCGTCGCGATCGACGGGTGCGTCGAGCTCATCGAGGCCGCCGTCGACCTCATCGTCCTCTACCGGGTCGACGAGGTGCTGCCGCGCGTCGCGAAGCAGGTGGAGGTCATCTCACGGATGGCCGAGGTCACCGCCGAGGCCATGCCCCGGCTGCGCGGCATGAAGGACCTCACCGTCTACTGGACCGAGGTGAACCGCCTCGAGAACCGCGCGAACAAGCAGTACCGCCGGATGCTGGCCGAGCTCTTCAACACCCCGAAGGCCGACCCGATCACGGTCATGAAGCACAAGGACATCATCGACGCGCTCGAGGCCGCGGCCAACGGCTTCGAGCAGGTCGCGCTCAAGGTCGAGGCCATCGCGGTCCGGGAGTCCTGAGCGGGTGGACTGGCTGCCCGTCGCCGCCGTCGTCGTGCTGGCGATGGGCTTCACGTACACGAACGGCTTCCACGACGCCGCCAACGCCATCGCGACCTCGGTCTCCACGCGGGCCCTGACGCCGCGGATCGCCCTCGGCCTGGCGGCCCTGATGAACCTCGCCGGGGGGTTCGTCGGCGTGCGGGTCGCGCAGACCATCGGCAGCGACATCATCGAGGTGCCGATGGGTACCGCCGGGGTGGCCCTGTGCGCGGGCGCGCTGGTCGGTGCGATCGGCTGGAACATGTTCACGTGGTGGCTCGGCCTGCCCTCGTCGTCGTCACACGCCCTCGTCGGCGGGCTCGGGGGCGCGGCGCTCGCGGCCGGTGCCACGGTCAAGTGGGGCAGCATCCTCGACAAGGTCGTCGTGCCGATGCTCGTCTCGCCCGTGGCCGGCCTCGTGGGCGGTTTCGTCCTCCTGACCGCGATCCAATGGGCCTTCCGGCGGGCCCGGCCGGGGCCGACCGCGCGGGGCTTCCGCTACGCCCAGACCGTCTCGGCGGCCGCCATGGCGTTCGGCCACGGCATGCAGGACGCCTCGAAGACGGCGGGTGTCGTGGCCCTCACCCTCGTCGCGAGCGGGCACCGCGCGCCGGGCGACGACTCGATCCCGTGGTGGGTCATCGCCATGTCGGCCGTCGTGCTGGCGCTGGGTACGTACGCCGGGGGGTGGCGGATCATGCGCACGCTCGGCCGGCGCATCATCGACCTCCAGCCGCAGCACGGCTTCGCGGCCGAGACGACGGCCGCGGCCGTCCTCTATGCCGCGACGGCCGTCGGCGCCCCGATCTCGACGACGCACGCGATCACCTCGGCGATCATGGGTGTCGGCGCCGCGAAGTCGGTGAAGGCCGTGCGGTGGGGCGTCGCCCGCGAGATCGTCCTCGCCTGGGTGCTGACGTTCCCCGGGGCGGGGGTCACGGCCGCGCTGGCGTATGCCGTGCTCGCGCTCCTCTACTGAGGGCCCGGTCAGCCGAAGCGGCCGGAGATGTAGTCCTCGGTGCGGGGGTCGGAGGGGTTGCTGAAGATCTTCGTCGTCTCGTCGAACTCCACGAGGTGACCGGTGCGGTCACCGTGGCCCTCGGCGGCCTCGGCCGTGAAGAACGCCGTGCGGTCGGCCACGCGCGCAGCCTGCTGCATGTTGTGCGTGACGATGACGATCGTGTAGTCGGTGCGCAGCTCCATCATGAGGTCCTCGATGCGGGCCGTCGCGATCGGGTCGAGGGCCGAGCAGGGCTCGTCCATGAGGATGACCTCGGGCTTGACCGCGATCGTGCGCGCGATGCACAGGCGCTGCTGCTGTCCGCCGGACAGGCCGTAGGCGGACTGCTTGAGCTTGTCCTTGACCTCGTCCCACAGCGCCGCGCCCCGCAGGCTCTCCTCGACGACGTCGTCCATGCTCGAGACCTTCATGCCGGTGACCTTCGGCCCGTAGGCGACGTTGTCGTAGATCGACTTCGGGAACGGGTTCGGCTTCTGGAAGACCATCCCGATCCGGCGCCGGACCTCGATCGGGTCGACGTCCTTCGCGTAGATGTCCATGCCGTGGTAGGCGATGGTGCCCTCGACGCGGGTCCCCGGGATGAGGTCGTTCATCCGGTTGAGCGC
>DATITJ010000074.1:0-3021 GCA_035467935.1 Ornithinibacter sp. | reverse complement strand
TCGACCGGGCCGACGACGAGTTCGAGGCGTTCCTCCTCGAGGTGCTCTCGACCTGGCAGGTGACCATCCCCGAGCTCGGCACGGTCACGGCATCCGTGCCCCCGGTCGTCGTGCTCACGTCCAACCGCACGCGCGAGCTGCACGACGCGCTCAAGCGTCGCTGCCTCTACCACTGGCTCGAGCACCCCGGCATCGAGCGCGAGCTGGCGATCGTGCGCACCCGCGCGCCCGAGGTGCCCGTCGCGCTCGCCGAGCAGGTCGTGCGCCTCGTGCACGGCATCCGCACCGACCGCGAGATGCTCAAGCCCCCGGGCGTCGCCGAGACCCTCGACTGGGCCCGCGCCCTCCACGAGCTCGGCACGCGCGAGCTCGACACCGCGACCGCCGCGGCGACGCTGGGTGTCGCCGTGAAGTACCGCGAGGACGCGGAGCGGGTGAGGAAGGCCCTCGACGTCATGCTCACGCGATGACGACGGATGCCGTGCGCTCGCCCGAGGAGGTGCTCCTCGGCTTCGCGCGCGCCCTGCGTGCCGCCGGAGTCGCGGTGACCGCCGACCGCGAGCGCACCTACCTCGAGGCCGTCGCCGCCGTCGGCCTCGACGACCAGCCGGGCGTCTACCACGCGGGCCGGGCCACGCTCTGCGCGTCGCCGGCCGACCTCGAGCGCTACGACCACGTCTACGCCGCGTGGTTCGGCGGGCAGCGGGCCGGGACGAAGGACCGTCCGCCGCTGCAGCGGCTCGTCAGCCAGGCCGGTCTGATGGACGCCCAGAACGCGTCGGGGGGCGGGGCGGAGGACCCGGACACCGTCCAGGCACAGGCGAGCGCGACCGAGATCCTGCGCCACCGCGACGTCGCCACCCTCGACCGCCGCGACCGTGAGGAGCTCGTGCGGATGTTCGCCGCGCTGGATCCTCGCGCGCCCCGCCGGCGCGCGCACCGCCACACACCGTCCCGGCGCGGCCGGGTCGACGCCCGCCGCACCCTGCGCTCGACGCTGCGCCGGATGGGGGAGCCGGGCGAGGTGCAGTGGCGCCGCCGCGCGGACCGGCCGCGCAAGGTGGTGCTGCTCGTCGACGTCTCGGGCTCGATGAGCGCCTACGCGGACGCCCTGATCCGCCTCGCCCACGCCTACTGCGCGGCCGGCGTGCCCACCGAGGTGTTCACCCTCGGCACCCGGCTCACCCACGTGACCCGCCCGCTGCGCCAGCGCGACCCCGACCGCGCCATCGTCGCGGCGGGCGAGGCGATCCCCGACTGGTCGGGTGGCACCCGGCTCGCTGAGGGCGTCAGGGTGTTCCTCGACCGCTGGGGGCGTCGCGGCATGGCGCGCGGCGCGGTCGTCGTCGTCTTCAGCGACGGGTGGGAGCGCGACCAGCCCGAGGCCCTCGGCGAGCAGGTGCGGCGCCTGCGGGCGGTCGCCCACCGGGTGGTGTGGGTCAACCCGCATCGGGGCCGACCGGGCTACGAGCCGGTCCAGGGAGGCATCATGGCGGTCCTGCCCCACGTCGACCACTTCGTCGCGGGGCACTCGATGGTGGCGTTCGAGGAGCTGACGGAGGTGGTCGCACGTGCGTGACGTGCTTCCCGAGCTGATGCGGTGGTGGCGGGCCGGCGAGGCGGTCGGGGTCGGGACGGTCGTCGCGACCTTCCGCTCGGCACCGCGGCCGGCCGGGGCCTCGATGCTCGTCGGCCCCGGCGGCGAGGCCGTGGGGTCGGTCTCCGGCGGCTGCGTCGAGGGTGCCGTCTACGAGCTCGGCCAGGAGGTCATGGCGTCGGGCACCCCGGTGCTCCAGCGCTACGGCGTGTCCGACGACGACGCCTTCGCCGTCGGCCTGACGTGCGGCGGCATCCTCGACGTCTTCGTCGAGACGGTCTCGCCCACGACCTTCCCCGAGCTCGGTGCCGTGTCCGACGCGATCGACGCCGGCCACCCGGTCGCCGTCGCCACCGTCATCGAGCACCCCGACCCGGCGTGGGTCGGCCGCCGCCTCGTCGTGCACCCCGAGGAGTCGACGCCCGCGGGCGCGGCGGCTGCCGTGCCCACCGGCTCGCTCGGCAGCGAGCGCGCCGACGCCGCCGTCACCGACGACGCGCGCGGGCTGCTGGCGCTGGGCCGCACCGAGACCCTCACCTACGGGCCCGACGGCGAGCGTCGCGGCGAGGGGATGCGCGTGTTCGTCGCGGCGTACGCCCCGCGCCCGCGGATGCTGGTCTTCGGTGCGATCGACTTCGCCGCGGCCGTCGCCACCGTCGGCTCGTTCCTCGGCTACCGGGTGACGGTCTGCGACGCCCGCCCGATCTTCGCCACCGCGAGCCGCTTCCCCGCGGCCGACGACGTCGTCGTCGACTGGCCGCACCGCTACCTCGCCGCCGAGGTCGAGGCCGGCCGGATCGACCCGCGCACCGTCGTCTGCGTGCTGACGCACGACCCGAAGTTCGACGTACCGGTGCTCGAGGTCGCCCTGCGGCTGCCCGAGGTGGCCTACGTCGGGGCGATGGGCTCGCGGCGCACCCACGAGGACCGGCTCGAGCGCCTGCGCGAGGCCGGGCTCACCGACGCCGACCTGGCCCGGTTGTCCTCGCCGATCGGGCTCGACCTGGGCGCCCGCACCCCCGAGGAGACGGCTGTCTCGATCGCCGCAGAGATCGTCGCGCTGCAGTGGGGAGGGCGCGGCCAGCGGCTCCAGGACACCGGAGGCTCGATCCACCACCACCTCTGACGCGGTTGCGGGCAGGCCGGCCGGCGGTGGGCGGGGTCAGCCGACGTGGTTGGCTGCGATGGCCGCGAGGAAGCCGCCGAGCGTCGAGAGGCCGACGACCCCGGCACCCTTGTGGTACGCCTCGGGAAGCATCGTCTCGGCGATCATCGTGAGCATGGCGCCGGCAGCGATGCCCTCGATCAGCGCGAAGACCGAGCCCGACGCCCCGTTCAGCAGCAGCGCACCGAAGGCCGCGCCGAGCCCGGTGATCACCATGAGCGATGTCCACATCGCCAGGATGCGGGCCCTGCGCATCCCC
>DATITJ010000073.1:0-4306 GCA_035467935.1 Ornithinibacter sp. | reverse complement strand
ATCGCCCGCGCCTGCGAGCAGGCCCGGGTGGCCCTCGTCGGCGGCGAGACGGCCGAGCACCCCGGCCTGCTCGACCCGGACGAGTACGACGTGGCCGGGGCAGCGACGGGGGTCGTGGAGTATGCCGACGTGCTGGGTCCGCAACGCGTCGCCGCCGGTGACGTCGTCCTCGGCCTCGCCAGCAGCGGCCTGCACTCCAACGGGTACTCCCTGGTCCGTCGAGTCGTCGAGCACGCCGGCTGGGCCCTCGACCGGCACGTCGACGAGTTCGGCCGCACCCTCGGTGAGGAGCTGCTCGAGCCGACGCGCGTCTACTCCGCCGACCTGCTCGACCTCATCCGCACTGACGGCGCCGACGTCCATGCGCTCTCGCACGTCACCGGCGGTGGCCTCGCGGCCAACCTCGCCCGCGTCCTCCCCGACCACCTCCACGCGCGGCTCGACCGTGGCACCTGGACGCCGCCCGCGGTGTTCTCAACGGTCGGTCGCCTCGGCTCGGTGCCCCGGCCCGACCTCGAGCGCACCCTCAACATGGGTGTCGGCTTCGTCGCCATGGTCCCGGCCGCCTCGGTCGACGCGGCCACCGCGCTGCTCGAGGCACGCGGCATCCGCACGTGGGCCCTGGGCGAGGTCTTCGAGTGGGCGGCCGCCCCCGTCGAGGACGGCGCCGAGGTCGTGCGGGGCGCCAAGGGTGTCGACGGCGGATCGGTCCAGGTCGTCGGCGAGCACCCCGCCGCCTGAGCCGTCCCGCGTCAGGCGAGGGTGATCTGCGGGCCGTAGAGCGCCATCGCGGCCAGCGCCCGGGCGTGGTTCTCGGGACTGGACCCGGCGCAGGCGGAGGCCACGACGCGCACCGTCGCACCGGCATCCGCCGCGGGCAGGGCGGTCGACAGCACGCAGCAGTCGGTGGAGACCCCGGTCAGGGTGACGTGCGCGTCGGCGCCGACGAGGTCGCGCAGCACCGGCCACTTGCCGAACGTCCCCGCGGTGACGACGTGGTCGGCTGCGCCGTCGAGCTCGGGCACGACGGCGTACAGCGGGTCGGCGTCGGGGACCAGCGCGAACGGCCAGTCGCGGTAGTAGGGGACCCAGGACCCGCCGAGCGACGGGTTCGCCACGACGCGGGTGACCACGGTGCGCTCCGGACCGTATGCCGTGAAGAGCGCGGCGACGTGCGGCACCGCGTCGGCCCACATCGCCGAGCCCCACGGTGACGTCGCCGGATCGGCGAAGATCGCCTGCGGGTCGACCACGACCAGCCAGCCGCCCTCGACGACGGGCGGGACGAGCGTCACGCGACCGCCTCGCGGTCGCCGGACACGTCGACCCCGGCGGAGGTCGCCTTGACCGGCAGGTCGGCCTCCTGGCGCCGCACCGTGCCCCGGCGGGCGACGTAGGTGACGAGGAAGCCGATCGCCAGGGCGAGCAGGACGCCGATGTTGGAGTAGGGCCAGCTGCCGTCCCAGTAGGGGGCACCCTCGCCCTCGGTCACGTAGGTGCCCAGGCCGAGCGGCTCGAGGAGGTAGCCCTGCCAGTTGTTCCACGCGGCATCCGCGGCGAAGTTGTTGACGACCAGGCCCCAGCCGATGACCGAGGCGGCGACCATCGTGCCGATCGACACCCAGTCGAACGCGCCGTAGCGACCGCGGGCGTCGAAGAGCGCGTCGTCGTCGTAGTCCTTCTTGCGCAGCGCGAGGTCGGCGATCATGATCCCGGCCCAGGCCGCGAGCGGGACGCCGAGCGTGATGAGGAAGCTCTGGAACGGGCCGAGGAAGTCCTCGGCGACGAAGACGACGAAGAACGTGCCGAGCGTCAGGAGCAGGCCGTCGACCAGCGCTGCCGTCGGGCGAGGGATGCGCACCCCGAGCGAGAGGAGGGTCAGGCCCGAGGAGTAGATGCCGAGCACCGCGCCCGAGATCAGCGAGAGGACCACCGCGACGAGGAACGGCACGAGGAACCACGTCGGCAGGATCGTCGCGAGGGTGCCGATCGGGTCGGCCGGGATTCCGGCGAGGATCTGCTCGTCGGAGGCCGCGAGCATGAGGCCGAAGACGACGAGGAGCACCGGGGCGAGCGCACCGCCGAGGGAGTTCCAGAAGACGATGGCACCGCCGGATGCCGTGCGGCGCTGGTAGCGCGACCAGTCGGCGGCGATGTTGATCCAGCCCAGGCCGAAGCCGGTCATCAGCATGACGAAGGCACCCACGACGGCTCCGGTCGACCCGGACGGCAGGGCCATGACCGCCGACCAGTCGATCTCCTTGGCCGCGATCAGGACGAAGAGGATCGTCACGGCGCCGGTCACCCAGGTGAGCACCGACTGCATGCGCATGATGATGTGGTAGCCGGCGACCGAGGCGAGCACGATGATCGACGCCACGACCACCGCGGCGACGACCTTGGTGCCGGTGCCACCGCCCCAGCCGAGCTGGTCGAAAATCGTGGCGGTCGCCAACACGGCGAGGATCGCGAGGAACGTCTCCCAGCCGATCGACACCAGCCACGAGATGACACCCGGCACCTTCTGCCCGGTGACGCCGAACGCGGCCCGGCTCAGGATCATCGTGGGGGCGGAGCCGCGCTTGCCGGCGATCGCGACGATGCCGCAGAGCACGAACGACACGACGATGCCGAGCACCGTGACGGCCAGCGCCTGCCAGAAGGAGATGCCGAAGCCCAGCACGAACGCCGCGTAGGAGATGCCGAACACCGACACGTTTGCGGCGAACCACGGCCAGAACAGGTCGCGGGGGCGGGCAGTGCGCTCGGACTCGTCGATGATCTCGATGCCGGTCATCTCGACCCCGAGCCGCTTGGTGGCGGCAGCCGTCGTCTCACTCATGGGGCCGAGCATAGGCCCGGGGCAGCACGAACGCCGCCGGTCACCCCGGCTCGGGCGGCAGCACACCGAGCACCCGCGCCGTCGGCGCGGGGCGCACGGAGGGAGTGGTCAGGTCGGCGTCAACGCCGGCCCGGGGACCACGACCCGTAGTCGTCCTCGTCCTCCACCTCGCGGTCGTCGGTCGTCGTGCGACCGCCGCCCGTCTGGGAGGCACCGTGAAGTTCTCGCTCAAGCGCGGAGAGGTCGGTGTCGGGGCTGAAGTACTTCAGCTCGCGAGCGACCTTCGTCTGCTTGGCTTTGGCTCGGCCGCGCCCCATGGCGTGACCCCCTCGTGCGTCTGCCGGGGCGGCATCACGAGTGGGACGGCCCCGTGTTCAGGGTCATCCCACGTCGCGGAGCGGTCCCGGGAATCGTGTGTGTGTCGTGACGCCAACGGTACATCAGTGGAGCCCGTCCGGCGACGCCGCCCCGGACAACGGCGCCCGGCCCCCGCATGTTCCCGACGCGTGGCCGGCCGGTGGCCCGAGGCTCACGCGCCGACCGCCTCGGGCCGGCCCCGGCCGCCGCTCAGGGGGTGGGTCCGTGGGCCCGCACACCGACGGGGTCGCCGGGCAGCCACGGCTGCCGGCCACCCGCGGCGATGCGCCGCTCGGCGAGCAGGTCGGCCGCGACGGCCGGGGTCACGTCGTGCTCGTCGGCATCGCGCAGCACCTCGAGCGTGTGCTCGAAGATCGTCGCCGTGCGGCGGCGGGCGCGGTCCATGTCGAAGCCGTGCAGCTCGTCGCTCACCTGGATGACGCCGCCGGCGTTGACGAGGAAGTCGGGTGCGTAGGTGATGCCGCGCTCCCGGAGCCGCTCGGCGGTGCCGCCGTGGCCCTCGGTGACGAGCTGGTTGTTGGCGCCACCGCAGACGATCGTGGCGCGCAGGGACTCGACGGTGACGTCGTCGAGCGCGCCCCCCATCGCGTTGGGGCTGAAGACGTCGATCTCGGCGTGCAGGAGGTCCTCGATGTCGCGCACCGCCGTGACGCCGGGGTGGCGCCCGAGGAGGGCGTGCACGGCATCCGTGTCGACGTCGGTGACGACCACCTCGGCGCCGTCCTCGAGGAGGTGCTCGGTGAGGCGGTGGCCGACCTTGCCGATACCGGCGACGCCGACCCGGCGGCCGGCCAGGGTCGGGCTGCCCCACACGTGCTGGGCGGCCGCCCGCATGCCCTGGAACACGCCGTATGCCGTGAGCACGGACGAGTCGCCCGCGCCGCCGCGATCGCGGGACCGGCCGGTCGCCCAGCGGGTGGACTCGCCGACGACGTCCATGTCGGCGACGTACGTGCCGACGTCGCAGGCCGTGACGTAGCGCCCGCCGAGGGACTCGACGAACCGGCCGTAGGCGCGCAGCAGCTCGGGGGTCTTGTCGCGGTGCGGGTCGCCGAGGATCACGGCCTTGCCGCCGCCGTGGTCGAG
>DATITJ010000072.1:0-9985 GCA_035467935.1 Ornithinibacter sp. | reverse complement strand
CCGAAGAGCTGGGCCGTGTCGGGCTCGTCCTCGTCGGCGGGGCCCACGCTGGCGATGCCCACGGGAGCGCCGTCACGCTCGGCGAGCAGGCGGGTCGAGCGCTCCATCCGGGCGCGCCAGAAGCTCTCGGGCTCGGCCGACTCCTCGTCGTGCGTCGCGACGAAGGCCTGGGGGGAGTCCCGGAGCGCGGTCAGGCGCACGGAGCGGTAGCGCTCCCAGTCGTCGACCCCCAGCGTGCGCACCGTGATGTCACTCATGGCGGTCACTCTCCCACGGTCCCACCGGTGCTCGGCAACCCGGGAGGGTGAACAGCAGGATCACGGCCCGAGGTCGAGCACCAGGGTCTGCTCGGTCACCGACTCGTCCCAGGGCATCACCCCGACCTGCCCGGTCGGGATGAAACCGAGCCGGGCGTAGAACGCCGTGGCCCGGGTGTTCTCGTGCGCGACATCGAGGACGAGCCGGCGGAAGCCACGGGTCACGGCCGCCGCGATCGCCGTCTCGACGAGCCGCTGGGCGACGTCGGTGCCTCGCGCGACGGTGGCGACCCACATGCCCACGAGCACCACCTCGTCGGGCGGCTGATCGGGGTCGTGCCAGAGCCCCACCGTGCCCACCGGACGGTCGCCGTCGAGCGCCATCCACGTCGCCGGTGCGTCGGGCCCGCACCGGTCGCGCCACTGCTCGTCGGTGCGGTCGGCCGCGGCGGCATACGTCTCCCAGAACGCCCGCGGGCTGTCGATGAGGGCGGCCAGGCGCAGGTCGCGGTAGGTGCGCCACAGCTGCGGGGTGACCCGCTCGACCCGCACGGTGGCCGCGATCGGCTCACTCACCGGCGAGCTCGTGGGAGCGCTTGGCGGCCGCCTCCATCGCGGTGATGAAGGCTGCGCGAACCTTGTGGTCGTCGAGGGTGCGCAGCGCCGCGGCGGTCGTGCCACCGGGCGAGGTGACCTGCTCGCGCAGCACGGTGGGGTGCTGGCCGGTCTCCTTGATCATCGTCGCGGCGCCGAACAGGGTCTGCACGACGAGCTCGGTGGCGGTGCTGCGCGGCATCCCGAGCACGACGCCGGCCTCGATCATCGCCTCGACGACGTAGAAGATGTAGGCCGGGCCGCTGCCCGAGATGGCCGTCACGGCGTCCTGGAGCTTCTCGGGCACCTCGAGCACCTTGCCGGTCGCGGCGAGCAGGGACTGCGCCTCGGCGAGGTGCGCGGGGTCGCAGTGGGCCCCGGCGCTCACGGCGGCCATGCCCTGGTCGACGAGCGCGGGCGTGTTGGGCATGACGCGCACGACGGCACGGCCCTGCGGCAGGCGCGACTCGAGGTAGGTCGTCGTGATGCCGGCGGCGAGGCTCACCACGAGGTTGCCCGGCGCGACGTGGTCGTGGATCTCGGCGAGCAGGCCGCCCATGTCCTGGGGCTTGACGACGAGCACGAGCGTGTCGGCGGTCTCGGCCGCCTCGGCGTTGTCGAGCACCCGCACGCCGTACTTCTGGGTGAGCTCCACGGCGCGGTCCTCGCGCCGCTCGGTGATGACGAGCTCGTCGGCCGGGCGGCCGGCCCGCAGCAGCCCCGAGAGGAGGGTCTCGCCCATGACGCCCGCACCGAAGATCGCAACCATTCCCATGGCACGTGAGTATGCCGGGTGGCGGGTGCCGCGCTCGCGCAGGTCTCCGGCGGGGGGGCGGGTCAGCCCTTGGTGGCGAGGGAGCGCAGGAAGAACTGCAGGTTGGCGGGGCGCTCGGCCATGCGGCGCACGAGGTAGCCGTACCAGTCCTCGCCGAAGGGCACGTAGACGCGCATCTGGTGGCCGCGGTCGGCGATGCGGGTCTGCTCGTGGGGGCGGATCCCCAGCAGCATCTGGAACTCGTAGGTGTCGGGGGTGCGTCCGTGGTGCCCCGCGAGCGCCTGCGCGATGTCGATGAGGCGCGGGTCGTGGCTCGCGACCATCGGGTAGCCGTCGCCGGCCATGAGCACCTTGAGGCAGCGCACGAAGGACAGGTCGACGTCGCCGCCGTCCTGGTGGGCGACCGACGCCGGCTCCTTGTAGGCGCCCTTGCACAGCCGCACCCGACTGCCCTCGGTCGCGAGGTCGCGGCAGTCGGCCTCGGTCCGGTGCAGGTAGCTCTGCAGCACGGCCCCCACCCACGGGAAGTCCTCGCGCAGGGCGCGCAGCGCCTCGAGGGTGCGGTCGGTCGTGGTGTGGTCCTCCATGTCGAGGGTGACCGTCGTGCCGACGCGGTCGGCCGCCTCGCAGATCGCGTGGGCGTTGTCGAGGGCGATGGCGTCGCCGTCGCCCGGGATGGCCTGGCCGACGGCGCTGAGCTTGACGCTCACCTCGGCCGCGCCGTAGGCCGCGAGGTCCGCCCCGGCCAACGCGTCGAGGAGGCGCACGTAGGTGTCGCGGGTCGCCTCGGCCTGGGCGCGGTCGGTGACGTCCTCGCCGAGGTGGTCGACCGTGGCGAGGCGGTTCGTCGCGCGCAGCGTCGCCACGGCGTCGACGACCTCGGGCACGGTCTCGCCGGGCACGTAGCGCGCCACCACCGAGCGGCTCACGGGTGCCTTGAGCACCGTCGAGCGCACGAGGTCGGAGTCGGAGATCTGGAGCATCGCTCCCCGGAGCAGGTCACTGGGGTCCACGGCGACAGGCTAGCCGGGGAGGACACGCGCCCGCCTGCCCGGCATCCGCCCACTCGCGCGGATGCCGTGCCACGTCACCGCGCGCCGCCTCGCCACCGCCCGGGCCGGGCCGTCAGGGGGTGCGGCGGCGCAGGGTGAGACTGCCGAGGGCGAGGGCGAACGCGATCCACAGGGCGATGACCCCGAGGCTGGGCAGGACGTCCGCGAGCGGGTCGGCCTGCACGGTGACGTCCTTCATCGCGTCGACGGCGTAGGACAGGGGCAGGACGTTCGAGATCGCCTCGAGCACCGGGGGCAGCTGGTCGCGCGGCACGAGCAGGCCGCACAGGAGGAACTGCGGCAGGACGAACGCCGGCATGAACTGCACCGCCTGGAACTCGGTGCGTGCGAAGCCGCTCGCGAGCAGGCCCAGGGCCGTGCCGAGCAGGGCGTCGAACAGCGCGATGACGACGAGCAGCCAGATCGGCCCCGCGATGTCGAGCCCTGACGGCCAGATCGCGAACCCCGTGGCGACCACGGCCTGCACGACGGCCATCGCCCCGAAGGCCAGGGCGTAGCCGAGCATGAGGTCGGCCTTGCCGAGCGGTGTCGTCAGCAGCCGCTCGAGCGTGCCGCTGGTGCGCTCGCGCAGGGTCGCGATGCTCGTGACGATGAACATCACCACGAAGGGGAAGACCCCGAGCAGGGCCGGGCCGATGCGGTCGAAGACGTCGACCGTCGCGTCGGCGTAGATCCACGCGAGCAGGCCGAGCAGCACGCACGGCACGACGAGCATGAGCGCGACCGTGCGGTGGTCGCCCCTGAGCTGTCGCAGGATGCGGGCGGCCGTCGCGAGGGTGATCCGGGCGTTCACGCCGCCTCACCCCCGTCGCGGTCGGCCCCGTCGATGAGGGCGAGGAAGGCCTGTTCGGCGTCCGTGGTGCCGGTGCGCTCGAGCAGCTCCGGGAGCGTGGAGTCATTGAGGATCCGGCCCTGGCGCAGCAGGAGCAGCCGGTCGCACCGCACGGCCTCGTCCATGACGTGGCTCGAGACGAGCACCGTGCGCCCCTGTGCGGCCAGGCGTCGGAAGAGGTCCCAGAGGTCGCGGCGGAGCACGGGGTCGAGCCCGACGGTCGGCTCGTCGAGCACCAGCACCTCGGGGTCGCCGACGAGGGTGCACGCGAGGTTCGCGCGTGCCTCCTGCCCGCCACTGAGGTTCTCGACCCGCGCGTCGGCGTGGTCGGTGAGGTCGACCCTGGCGATGGCTCGGTCGACCGCCTCCGCGCCGACGCCCATGACCCTGGCGATGTAGGCGACGTTGTGCCGCACCGAGAGGTCGCGGTAGACGCTCGGCGCCTGGGTGAGGTAGCCGACACGGTGGCGCAGGGCGGGTGATCCGGCCTCCTCGCCGAGCACCGTCACGGTGCCGCCGGCGACGATCTGCACGCCGACGACGGCCCGCATGAGCGTCGACTTCCCACCCCCGCTGGGGCCGAGCAGCCCGATGACCTCTCCGCGCGGCACGCGCACGCTGAGGTCGGGCAGCACCTCACGCTCGCCGCGGACCACCCGGAGGTTCTCGACGACGATCGCGTCGTCCGGCGTGTTATTCGTCATGTGATGAAATATGCCACCCGGAAACGCCACGGACAAGCACCACGGCTCTGCCACCCGCGCCGGCCGGGCCCGTCACGTCGCGGCCCGACCCGCTCCACCGGCGCCCGGCGGTCATCAGCGGTCACCGACGGCGGCCGCGAGGTGCAGGCGCGCGAACGCCAGCGACTCCGCGAGGTCGAGCTCGCGCTGCGCCTCGCCAGCGCGACGGGTGGTGACCTCGACGACGACGTGTCCGGCATACGCCTGTGCTGCAAGCGTTTCCAGCACCTGACCACAGGGCTGCGTGCCGCGCCCTGGCACCAGGTGCTCGTCGCGCGGCGACCCGGACCCGTCGGCGAGGTGCAGGTGGGTGAGCCGCGGCCCGAGGTCGCGCACCATGCCGAGTGCGTCGGAGCCGGCGGTCGCGGTGTGCGACAGGTCGATCGTCACGTGCTCGTAGGGCTGCGGCACGGGGTCCCAGTGCGGGAGGTAGGCCTCGACCTCACGGCCGCGCGGACCGCGCCACGGGAACATGTTCTCGACGGCGAGCCGGATGCCGGTGTCGCCCTCACGCAACGCCACCCCGTCGACGAAGTCACGGGCGTAGTCGCGCTGCCACCGGAAGGGCGGGTGCAGCACGACCGTGTCGGCGCCCACCTCCCGGGCGAGCTCCACGGACCGGTCGACCTTCCCCCACGGGTCGGTGCCCCACACCCGCTGGGTGATGAGCAGCGTCGGCGCGTGCACCGAGAGCACGGGGATGCCGTGCAGCGCGGAGAGTGCCGCCAGCGCCCCCGCCTCGCGGGTCACGGGGTCGGTCCAGACCATCACCTCGACGCCGTCGTAGCCGAGCCGAGCGGCCAGCTCGAAGGCGGTCGCGCAGTTCTCCGGGTAGACCGACGCGGTCGACAGGCCGATCCTGGCGCGCGCCACCTCGACCGGTCGGGCCCGACCGGTCCTCGCGCGCGAGCGGGGGGACACCGCTCAGCTCATCCTGTCCAGGTGCCGCAGGATGACGCCCTCGCGCAGCGCCCACGGGCAGATCTCGAGCCGGTCGATGCCGAGCAGGTCCATCGTGGCGTCGGCCACGATCGCCCCGGCGAGCACCTGGTGCGCGCGCCCGGGCGACACACCGGGGAGCCCGGCCCGCTCGGCCGCCGTCATGCGGGCGATCTCCGGCAGCCGCGCGGCCAGCGTCTCGCGATCGAGGGCGCGGGCGGCGTACATCCCCTCGGCGCTCGGGGCCGCCCCGCAGATCCGGGCCAGCGAGCGCATCGTCTTCGAGGTGCCGACGGCGTGGTCGGGGGTGCCCGCCTTGGCGAGCGGGCGGATCCGGGCCGCGATGCTGGCGCGCACCTGCTTGCGGGCCTCGCGCAGGTCGTCGGGTGCGGGCGGGTCGGCACGCAGCAGGTCGCGGGTCACCCGGCCGGCGCCCAGCGGCAGCGACAGCGCGACGTCGGGCTCCTCGTCCATCCCCTGGGCCAGCTCGAGCGAGCCACCGCCGATGTCGGCGACCAGCAGCGTGCCGGCCGACCAGCCGAACCACCGCCGCACCGCGAGGAAGGTCAGGCGCGCCTCCTCCTCGCCGCTGAGCACGCGGAGCACCACGCCGGTGCGCTCCTCGACGGCCGCGAGCACGTCCTCGCCGTTGGGGGCCTCCCGGATCGCACTCGTGACGAACCCGCTGAGGTCCTCGACCCCCCGGTCCTCGGCGACGTCGAGGCACTCCTGCACGAAGTCGGCGAGCCGGTCACGACCCTCGTCGGCGATGCGGCCGTCGTCGACGACGTGCTCGGACAGGCGCAGCTCGATCTTGTGCTTCGAGGCCGGCAGCGGCTGGGCGCCGGGGTGCGCGTCGACCACGAGGAGGTGGACCGTGTTGGATCCGACGTCGATGACCCCGAGGCGCATGCGCCCAACGTAGTGGCACCGGTGTGCCGCCCCTAGGGTGGGGCGCGTGCCCGAGACGCCGCTCGACATCCCCCGCACCTGGGCGGAGTTCACCGACCCGTCGAATGCCGGTCAGCGCTTCCGCGTCGACCTCACCTGGCTGACGTCGAGCTGGACCTGCATCTTCGGCTCCGGGTGCCGGGGGATCTACGCCGACCGACCCGACGACGGGTGCTGCACCCTCGGGGCACACTTCACCGACGACGAGGACGTCGAGCGCGTGCGCACGGTCGTCGCCGGGCTCGGCGAGGACGAGTGGCAGCACCACCCGGGCCGCGGCCGGAAGGGCGCCAAGGACCCCACGCGCCTGCCGGCCTGGACCGAGATGGAGGACGACGCCCGCAAGACCAAGGTCGTCGACGGCGCCTGCATCTTCCTCAACCGGCCGGGCTTCCCCGCCGGGGTGGGGTGCGCGCTCCACCAGCACGCGGTGCTCACCGGCACCCCGCCGCACGAGGCCAAGCCCGACGTCTGCTGGCAGCTGCCCATCAGGCGCAGCTACCGCACGGTGGAGCAGCCCGACGACACCTCCTACCTCGAGGTCACCATCGCGGAGTACGACCGACGCGGCTGGGGACCGGGCGGACACGACCTCGACTGGTACTGCTCGAGCAACACCGAGGCGCACGTCGGCGCCGAGCCGGTCTTCCGCAGCAACCGTGCCGAGCTCGCCGCCCTCATGGGCGAGGAGGCGTATGCCGCGCTCGCCGTGCGCTGCGAGGCGCACCTCGACACCGTCCGGCGGGCCCGCAGCGCCGGGGCACGCACGCTCATCCCCCTCATGGTCCACCCGGCGACGGTCGAGGCGGACACGGTCGGCGGTCGCCGCCCGCGGGTGCCCCGGAAGGGCACGACCGCACCGGCCCCCGGCGCCAACGAGCCCGCCCACCCGGTCGCCGCGCCGACGGCTGCCGCGAAGAAGCGCCGCCCGACGACGTGATCCGCAGCCCGAACATCTGGGACACCCCGGACGTCTACGAGCTGGAGAACCTCGCCTCCGACCGCGCCGGGGTCATCGACAGCACCATCGACGCCCTGCACCCGTTGCACGGCGCCGACCTGCTGGACCTGGGGTGCGGCAGCGGGTTCCACCTCCCCCTCCTCGCGGCGCGGGGCGCCCGGGTCGTCGGCGTCGAGCCGCACCTCCCCCTCGTCGAGCGTGCTCGAGCGCGGCTGACGGCCGTTGGCGCCACGGCAGCCGTGGTGGCCGGCGACGCCGAGGCGATTCCGCTGCGCGACAGCAGCATCGACGTGGCGCACGCGCGATGGGCCTACTTCTTCGGGGCGGGGTGCGAGCCGGGCCTGGCCGAGCTGACCCGCATCATCCGGCCCGGGGGCACCGCCTGCCTGATCGACAACGACGCCACCCGGTCCACCTTCGGGGGCTGGTTCCGGCAGGCGTACCCGGCATACGATCCCGTTGCCGTGCAGCGGTTCTGGGACCGTCAGGGCTTCACGACCGAGCGGCTCACGATCCACTGGACGTTCGATCGGCGAGAGGACCTCGAGGCCGTCGCTCGCATCGAGCTGCCGCCGGGCCCCGCCGACGAGGTGCTGGCCGACCACGACGGCCTCGTCGTCGACTACGCGGTCGCGTTGCGCTGGAAGCGGTTCTGAGCCACGGCGGGCGCTCAGCGGCTCCCGACCGCCAGCGGCCCCTCGGTGAGCACGTCCACCGCGTGGATGTCGGAGTACCAGCGCGGCACGTTGGTCGGGTCGCAGGCGAAACGCGGCCACCTCGGCGCGGGGTCGGCTGATGACGGCGACCGTCGTCACGTCGACGTCCATCGCGACCTCCCTCGAGGGCACCGGGTCCGACGCCCCATCATCCCTCCTCGTAGGGGATCCGGGCGATCTCCCTGACCTCCCCGAGCAGGCCCCACTGGTCGCGGCCGAGGCGCGACAACGGGTCGAGGGCCCGGATGTCGACGTGCGGGTGCCGGGGCAGCTCGCCCGCTGCCACGGTGTCGGCGAGCGCCGCGTGGAGCACGAGGCCGACGACGACGAAGCAGTTGCCGGTCGGCCGCACCTCGTGCAGTCGGCACTCGAGGGCCACCGGTGACGCGGCGACCCTCGGGGGCGCGACCGTGACCGACCGCTCACGCTCGATGCCGAGCGCGTCGAACTCCCCGATCTCGGAGGGGTACGCGGTGCCGGTCGCGTTGACCACCTCGAACAGCGGCTCGGGCGTGACGTTGACGACGAACTCCCCCGTGGCCTCGATGTTGCGCAGGGTGTCCTTGCGCCCGACCGAGGTGAAGGACAGCATCGCCGGGTCGGTGCTCGCCACGGTGAAGAACGAGTGCGGTGCGAGGTTGTCGACGCCGCCCGGCGAGCGCGTGCTGACCCACGCGATCGGTCGCGGCACGACGGATGCCGTGAGCAGGCGGTAGGCCGGACCGGGACGCAGCCGCTCGTCCTCGGGTCCGTGCTGGATCGGCAGCTCGTGGCGCATGGGCCGACCCTATGCAGCGGCCGGCCCCGCGCCGGCGTCAGGTGGTCGAGGCCGCGTAGATGGCGGCGATCGAGGCGTCGAGCGTCGCGTCGAACTCCTCCTCGCCCATGGTGGCGCTCAGGCCCTCGGTCAGGGCGCGCGAGAAACTCGCGATGACCCCGTGGTTGCGCGTGAGCCGGGCGGCGGCCTCCTCCCGGGAGTAGCCACCCGAGAGCGCCGCCACGCGCAGGACCCGTGGGTGGTCGAGCAGCTCCTGGTGGTCGCCGTCCACCTCGGGCAGGGTGAGCTTGAGCATGACGTCCTGCCCGTCGTCGAGCCCGTCGAGGTGACGCAGGAGCGCCCCCTTCAGCAGCCTCTCGGCGGCCGCCTTCTCCGGGCTGTGGATGTCGACCTCGGGCTCGATGATCGGCACGAGCCCGGCCGACAGGATGCGGCGGGCGACGTCGAGCTGCTGGGCCACGACGGCCTCCACGCCGGCCGCATCGGCCATGAGCACGACCGAGCGCATCTTGGTGCCGAACACGTCGTGACCCGTCGCCCGCTCCAGCAGGGCGTCGAGGTCCGGCATCGGCTTCATCAGCCTGGCGCCGTCGGCCTCGCCCTCGAGACCCTTGTCGACCTTGAGGACCGGGACGACGCGCTTGCGGGTCCAGAGGTACTCCGCCGAGCCGACGTCCTCGATCTGCCGGTCCATGGTCTGCTCGAACAGGATGGCGGCGAGGATGCGGTCGCCGGTGAAGACCGGGCTCGTGATGATGCGGGTGCGCATGGCGTGGATGAGGTCGAACATCCCGGCCTCGTCGGAGTACGCGGTCTCGGGGATGCCGTACCGCTTCAGTGCCGTCGGCGTGCTCCCCCCGCTCTGGTCGAGTGCGGCGATGAACCCCGTTCCGGTCCTGATCCTGGTGAGCATGTCCTGGTTCACGATGCGTCCTCTCCGGTGACGCCGCACCGCGGTCGCGGTGGTCAGCCACCCACGTCCTCAGCCCAGCCTCCACCTCACCCGGCGGGCACACAAGGACCTGGGTCACGTCCGCCGGGCGGTGGCCCCTGGCTCGGCCGACACCGGCGCGTCAGCCGGCGCGCACGGCGAGGGCCCCGGCCTCGCCAGGCGCACGCACGGAGCGCATCGCGCAGGACCAGGCGACGAGCTGGTCGAGCATCGTGCGGAGGGCCTGCTCGTGATGGGGACGGGGGTCGAAGCGGGTGTAGTCCTCGAAGTCGCTGTGGATGTCCAGGGAGACCTGCGCCTGGACGTCGGCGACCTGGAGCTCGCCCATGACCTGTCTCAGGTGCTCGACGGCGCGCAGACCCCCCTGCAGTCCGTAGCCGACGAAACCGGCCGCCTTGTTGGTCCACTCCGCGT
>DATITJ010000071.1:0-7801 GCA_035467935.1 Ornithinibacter sp. | reverse complement strand
CGCTCCTCGTCGTCGACGAGGACGCCCGGACCCTGGCCGATGCCGACGTGGCCCTCCTGCGCGACCTGGGGGTGGGCGAGGTCACCGTGGTGGGGGGAACCGGGGCCGTCGCCTCGGGGGTCGAGGTCGGGCTGGCACAGGCCCTGGGCACGGGGAGCGTCGAGCGGGTCGAGTCCGCCGACCCGGCGACCCTGGCCGCCCGGGTCCACTCCCACGCCTGGGACGGCGCCGCGGCAGCCGCGGCCTACGTCGCGAACCCGGAGCGTCCCACGGACGCGTTCACCGGCGCGTTCCTCGCCGGGTCGGCCGGCGTCCCGCTCCACTGGGCGCTGCCCTACTGCCTCCCGACCGCCAGCCGCGCGGCCGTCGTCGCCCCCTCCGTCGCCCGCGTCACCGTGATCGGCGGCGAGCGCGCGATCCGCAGCAGCGTCGACGGCCTCGAGGGGTGTCGCAGCATCGAGGACCCCACGAGCACCTGGGTGCTCGTCAACAAGCGGAACGGGCTGTCACCCGAGCGCTTCGTCCCCACCGACCTCGTGGTGCCCGTCATGGACCATGCCAACGGTCACCGTCTCCGCTCGGGTGCCGCCACGGCCCTGTCCGAGATGGCGTCCGCGTCGGTCGAGGCCGGTGCGGGTCCCATCGGCATCGACACCGCGTTCCGGTCCTTCGAGACGCAGGAGGCCCTCTACGCCGAGTACCTCGCGCGACGGGGCCGCACGTGGACGGACACCTGGTACCTGCGGCCGGGGTACAGCGAGCACCAGACCGGGCTCACCGTCGACCTGCTGCCCGTGGGGCGCTCGGACTGCACGGTCAACGACTGCATCGACGAGACCCCGCAGGGCGCGTGGCTGGCGAGGAACTCGTGGCGCTTCGGCTACGTCCTGCGCTACGCACGCGGCCACACGTCGACGACCGGGGTCGGTTTCGAGCCGTGGCACTTCAGGCACGTGGGCACGGTCCTGGCGCGGGCGTACCACGACGGCCGGTGGGACACCTACGAGGAGTTCCTCGGCGAGCCCGCCGCGCCCACCTACTGACCTGGCGACGCGGGCGGACGCGCACGGCATCCGGCCATGAGTGCGCGAACGGCCACCGGGGCAACCGTTCCCACCCTCATGGCGGTGATCAGCGGGCCTTGTAGTCCTCGAGCAGGCGGCGACCGATGATCATCTTCTGGATCTCGGCGGTGCCCTCGCCGATGAGCAGCATCGGCGCCTCGCGGTAGAGCCGCTCGATCTCGTACTCCTTGGAGTAGCCGTAGCCACCGTGGATCCGGAACGACTGCTCGACGACGTTCGCGCAGTTCTCCGAGGCGAGGTACTTCGCCATGCCGGCCTCGAGGTCGTTGCGCTCCCCGGCGTCCTTCAGGCGCGCGGCCTTGACCATCATCTGGTGGCTGGCCTCGACCCTGGTGGCCATGTCGGCGAGGCGGAAGAGGATGCCCTGGTGCTCGGCGATCTTCTTGCCGAAGGTCTCGCGCTGCTGGCTGTAGGCGATGCCCAGCTCGAAGGCCCGCCGCGACAGGCCGCAGGCACGGGCTGCGACGTTGACGCGCCCCACCTCGACGCCGTCCATCATCTGGTAGAAGCCCTTGCCGGGCACGCCGCCGAGCACCTGCGCGTCGGTCGTCCGGTGGCCCTCCATGATGAGCTCCGTCGTGTCGACGCCCTTGTAGCCCATCTTCTCGATCTTGCCGGGCACGGTGACACCCTGGGCGGTCTCGCCGAAGCCGGACTCCTTGTCGATGAGGAAGGCCGTCATGTTCTTGTATGGGCTGTCGCTCTCGCCCAGGTCGCTGCGCACGAGCACGGCGACGAGGTTGGCCGAGCCGCCGTTGGTCAGCCACATCTTCTGGCCCGTGAGGACCCACTCGTCGCCCTCGCGCACGGCCTTGGAGCGGATCGCCGCGACGTCGGAGCCCATCCCGGGCTCGGACATCGAGAACGCGCCGCGCACCTCGCCGGTCGCCATCCGCGGCAGGTAGCGCTGCTTCTGCTCCTCGGTACCGTGCTGGATGATCATGTAGGCGACGATGAAGTGGGTGTTGATGATGCCGCTCACCGACATCCACCCGCGCGCGATCTCCTCGACGACGAGCGCGTAGGTGAGCAGCGACTCGCCCAGGCCGCCGTACTCCTCGGGGATCATCAGCCCGAAGATCCCCATCTCCTTCCTGCCCTCGACGATGTCCGTCGGGTACTCGTCGCGGTGCTCCAGCTCGGTCGCGACCGGCAGGATCTGCTCCTCGACGAACTCGCGGACGAGCTTGACGAGCTCCTGCTGCTCCTCGGTGAGGCCGTCCGTGGTCTGGAGTCGGGACACGCGTGATCGCCGCCTTTGGCTCGGGATGGGTCTGCCACCTGAGTATGCCGTCGACCCACCGGCCGCTGAACGGTCACCGGGTGTGAGTCCTCCCACCTCGCCGCGCTGCCGCCGCTGCCCCCTCGACGGCACCGGGCGCGGGGTGGTCATGGGCGGGTGACCTCGGTCACCAGCGCCTCCAGGACGCCGGCCGAAAAGCGGTGGCGCGCGGCGGGCGGGGTGCGGCACGCTGGGAGGCGAGCACACGGCATCCGCCGTGGTGCCACCCCGTGAACCGGAACCGAGAAGGAGGCCGACATGTCGACGACTGTCCGGGCCCTCACCGAGCCCTCCCCTTCCTTCCTCGACCAGGAGCACCCACGTGGCACACCAGCCGTTCCACCTGCCGGCGAAGCAGGCCCTCTTCGCCACCGACACCTCACCTGACGCCCCGCCCGAGGGCGAGCGCTGGTCCACCTGGGACGGCGCCACCCACGGCCCGACACCCCGGCCGGACTGGGTCATCACCGACCTCGGGGCCGTCGAGAGCGACCTCGGCGTCCTGAAGACCGGCAAGGAGGCCGACGTCCACGTCCTGCGCCGCTGGGTGCCGGGCACCGACCGACTGACGACGATGGCCGCCAAGCGCTACCGCAGCGGCGACCACCGGCTCTTCCACCGCGACGCGGGCTACCTCGAGGGCCGTCGCGTCCGCAAGAGCCGCGAGATGCGGGCCATGGCCACCCGCACCGACTTCGGCAGGCAGCTCATCGCCGGGCAGTGGGCGGCGGCCGAGTTCGACGCCCTCGGGCGGCTCTGGGAGCTCGGCCTGCCCGTGCCCTACCCCGTGCAGCTCGACGAGAGCGAGATGCTCATGCAGTTCGTCGGCGACACCGCCGGCGCGGCACCCACCGCCGCACCGCGGCTCGTCTCGACCCGTCCGCGGCCCGACCTGCTCGCCGACCTCTTCGAGCAGCTGCGCAGCGCGATGCTCACGCTCGCGCACCACGGGTGGGCGCACGGCGACCTGTCGCCGTACAACGTCCTGCTCCACGAGGATCGGCTCGTGCTCATCGACTGGCCGCAGATCGTCGACGTCATCGGCAACCCGCGCGGGTTCGAGTTCCTCGAGCGCGACGCGACGACGATGGCCACGTGGTTCGTCCGCAAGGGCCTGGACGTCGACGCCGGCGAGCTCGTCGGTGACCTCGTCGCGGAGGCGACGACCCGGTTCTGAGGCGCGCGGACGGCATACGCTCGGTCGCATGCCGTCCGCCCGCCTCGAGCTCGCCGCCCCCACCGTGCCCGACCCCCTGGACGCCCCGGCGATCCGGTGGGGCATCCTCGCACCCGGTGGCATCGCCCACCGGTTCGCCGAGGCCGTGGCGCACGGCACGCGCTCCCGGGTGGTCGCCGTGGGCTCGCGCTCGGGCGAGCGCGCACGGGAGTTCACGGCACGCCACGGCATCGAGCGCGCCCACGGGTCGTACGCCGACCTCGTCGCCGACCCCGACGTGGATGCCGTCTACGTCGCGAGCCCGCACAGCGAGCACCACGAGCACGCCCTCCTGGCGCTGCGCGCCGGCACACCGGTGCTCGTCGAGAAGGCGTTCACCCGCAGCCTCGCCGAGGCCGAGGAGGTGCTCGCCGCGGCCGAGGCGGGCGGGCTGCTCGCCGCCGAGGCCATGTGGAGCCGCTACCTGCCCACCTACGACGTCGTGCGGCGCACGGTCGAGGCCGGCACGCTCGGCGAGGTGCTGCTCGTCGAGGCCGACCACGGTCAGCTGCTCTGGCCCGAGGGCCCCGCACGCCTCGCCCGGCCCGAGCTCGCCGGCGGGGCGCTGCTCGACCTCGGGGTCTATCCGGTGTCGTTCGCCGACCACGTGCTCGGCGGGCTCACCGACGTCACCGCCCGCGGCGTGCTCACCGACCTCGGCGTCGACGCGACGACGACGATCGACGCCCGCGGCCCCCGGGGCGAGCTGGCCCGGGTGTGGTGCACCATGGCGGGCGCCACGGCCTGCCCGGCGCGCGTCGTCGGCACCCGTGCCCGCCTCGAGGTCGACGGTCGGTTCTACGACGCGGGCAGCACGGTGCGCCTCGTCGGGCCGGACGGGACCGTGCTCGAGGAGTTCCTCCCGGAGGTGCGCGACCACGGGTTCCGCTACGAGGCCGCCGAGGTGGCCCGGGCGCTGGCGCAGGGCCGCACCGAGACGTGGTCGATGCCGTGGGACGCCACCCGCCGCGTCATGGGGGGCATGGACGAGGTGCGCCGTCAGGTCGGGGTCGTCTACCCCGGCGAGTGAGCGGATGCCGCCCGCCGGCCTCCTCGGGTCCTGATGCCGGCGGGGCCTCGTGGAGACTGCGGTGCGTCAGCGCACGACGACGCGGCTGCCGATCGGCATGAGGTCGCGGGCCCAGATCATGTCGATCGCCGGGTTGCTCAGCCGCGCGCACCCGTGGGATGCCGGCCACGGCGGGATGTTGGGCGAGCCGTGCACCGCGATGCCGCGGTGGAAGAAGCGGGGGCGCCACAGCTCGCCCAGGGAGTTCGTGAGCGGGCCGTCGACGGCGCGGTAGACGGTGAAGCTGCCCTTCGGCGTCGTCGCGATGGCGCGGTTTCCGGAGGTGGAGGTGTAGGCCTCGCCGTTGCCGGTCGAGGTGTTGAGGATCGTGCGGGCCGTGCCGTCGCGCACGACGATGAGGATCTGACGCGAGAGGACGATCTCGACGCCGTCACCCGACAGCGTCACCGCGGGCCGGACGCCGGCCTCGAGGGCACGCGCGGTCTTCGGCCCGACCACGCCGTCCCGGCTGATCCCGGCGGACTTCTGCAGGGCGTAGACCGCCTGCCGGGTGAGCGACCCGAAGGACCCGTCGGGCTCGCCGAGCCAGTAGCCCAGCTCGCTGAGGCGCTTCTGCAGCGCGAGGACCTTCGGCCCCGAGTCGCCGCGGACCAGGGTGGTGCGTGGCTCCGGGGAGGGGGTCGGGGTGGCCGTGGGCGTGGCGGTGGCCGTCCGGCTCGGCACGGGGCTCGGCGTCGCCGTGGCCCCGGCAGCGGGAGAGCGGGACGCCGACGGCGACGAGCCGGAAGCGGCGCCGCCCGCCGTCGCGCTCGAACGGCTCTCCGACTTGGGGGTCCACGAGCCGATCGACCCGCAGCCACCGAGCACCACAGCGCCCACGACGACGGCGACGACGGCCGCCGTGCGACGTCGTGTCAGGGTCCGACCCATGTCCTGCTCCTTGGCTCCGTGCGCACCCGGGCGGTGCACCGACCCACCCAGCAGACGTGACGCCTCGGCGTCGCGCCACCCGACGCGCCGGTCGTGACCGAATCGTGTGCCGTGGCGGCCCGTCGCCGCGCGATCAGCTCCGGGCCCGAATCGCCTCGTCGGTCGCGATCACCCGACGGGCGATGTCGACGTGGAGGTTCTCGACCATTCTCCCCCGGTGCGTCACCACGCCCGCACCGGCACCCGCCTCCCAGACGGCGAGCAGCTCGCGGGCCTCCTCGACCTCGGCGTCGGAGGGTGCGAACACCTGGTTGCACGGCCCCACCTGACCGGGGTGGATCAGCGTCTTGCCGTCGAACCCCATGTCGCGCCCCTGCCGGCACTCGTCCTCGAACCCCTCGAGGTCCTGCACGTCGTTCCACACCCCGTCGAGGATCGCGACGCCGGAGCGACGGGCGGCGAGGAGGGCGAGCGACAAGGAGGTGAGCAACGGCGCGCGTCCCGGCACGTGACGGGCCCCGAGCTCCTTGACGAGGTCGTTGGTGCCGATGACGAGCACCGCGAGCCGCGGTGAGGCAGAGGCGATCTCGCCGACGTCGAGCACCGAGCGCGGTGTCTCGACCATGGCCCACAGCCGCGTGCGCTCGGGGGCCCCGTGGCGCTCCATGGCGGCGACGAGGCCGCGCACCTCGTCGGCCGAGTCGACCTTGGGCACGACGATGCCGTCAGGCGCCGCCGCGCACGCGGCCGCGAGGTCGGCGTCGTGCCAGCGGGTGCCGAGGGCGTTGACCCGGATCGTCACCTCGCGTGATCCGTAGTCACCGGATGCCGCTGCAGCACAAGCGTTCTCGCGTGCCTTCTCCTTGTGGTCGGGCCCGACCGCGTCCTCGAGGTCGAGGATCAGCCCGTCGACGGGCAGGGTCTTGGCCTTCTCGAGGGCGCGCTCGTTGCTGCTGGGCATGTAGAGCACCGAGCGACGCGGACGGTATGCCGTCTCGCCGCTCACGAGCCCGCCTCCCCACCCGCGGTGGTGGGCTGCACGGCATACAGGTCGGCGAGCTCGGGGTCGTTGGCGGACAGGCGGTCGGCGAGCTCGAGGATGACGAGGCACTGCTTGAGGCTGGCGTCGTCCTCCATCTTCCCGTCGAGCATCACTGCGCCCGTGCCGTCGCCCATGGCCTCCGTGACGCGCCGCGCGTGGGCGACGTCCTCGGCGCTCGGGCTGAAGACCTTCTTCGCGATCGCGATCTGCACGGGGTGCAGCGTCCACGTGCCGACGCAGCCGAGGAGGAAGGCGTTGCGGAACTGGTCCTCGCACGCGACGACGTCGGCGATGTCCCCGAACGGTCCGTAGTACGGGAAGATCCCGTGCATCGCGCACGCGTCGACCATGCGGGCGATCGTGTAGTGCCAGAGGTCCTGCTGGTAGGTCGCCCGCTCCCCCGTGACGTCGCCGCCGACGGGGTCCTGGCGCACGAGGTAGCCGGGGTGGCCGCCGCCGACGCGCGTCGTCTTCATCCGGCGGTCGGCCGCGAGGTCGGCGGGGCCGAGGCTGATGCCCTGCATCCGCGGGCTCGCACCGGCGATCTCCTCGACGTTGGCCATGCCGCGCGCGGTCTCGAGGATGGCGTGGACGAGGATCGGCCGGGTCAGGCCGGCGCGCGCCTCCAGCTGCGCGAGCAGGCGGTCGACGTAGTGGATGTCCTCGGGGCCCTGGACCTTGGGCACCATGACGACGTCGAGCCGGTCACCGATCTCGGTGACGAGGGTCGTGAGGTCGTCGAGCACCCACGGCGAGTCGAGCGCGTTGATCCGGGTCCAGAGCTGGGTGTGCTCGCCGAACTCGGTGGCCCGCGCGATCTCCACGAGCCCGGCGCGGGCGGCCTCCTTGTTCTCGGCCTTGACGGCGTCCTCGAGGTTGCCGAGCAGCACGTCGACCGAGCCCACGAGCTGGGGGACCTTCGCGGCCATCTTCGGGTTGCTCGGGTCGAAGAAGTGGATCATCCGGCTGGGTCGGGCGGGCACCTCGCGCACGGGGGTCGGCGCCCCCACGGCGAGGGGCGTGAAGACGTCCTTGGCGCTGCGCATGCGGGGCCTCTCGTCGGCGAGATCGGGTCTGCCGGGGACGCTAGCAGCGCACGCGCCGGGACCGTTGTGAGAGAGTTCACGGTGTGACGGACGACGCGCCGACGCAGCCCCTCGTGGCCGCCACGCAGCCCCTCGTGCGGGCTCCGCGGGCCGCCGGTGCCGCCGTGGCC
>DATITJ010000070.1:0-5233 GCA_035467935.1 Ornithinibacter sp. | reverse complement strand
CAGCCGTGTGCACGACCCCCCGCGAGAGAGGCCCCAGTGAGCACGAAGACCACGACCAGCCGCAGCACGAAGCCGACCGCCGGAAGGAGCACCGAGATCGCCCGCCCGAGGGCGAGCAAGGCGGGGTGGACCGACCACGACGTGCGCGCCGTGGACACCGTCCGGCTCCTCGCCGCGGACGCCGTGCAGAAGGCCGGCAACGGCCACCCGGGCACCGCGATGAGCCTCGCGCCCGCGGCCTACCTGCTCTTCCAGAACGTCATGACGCACGACCCCTCCGACCCGGCCTGGCTGGGTCGTGACCGCTTCGTGCTGTCCTGCGGCCACTCCTCGCTCACCCAGTACATCCAGCTGTACCTCAGCGGCTACGGCCTCGAGCTCAAGGACCTCAAGGCCCTGCGCACCTGGGGCTCCCTGACGCCCGGCCACCCCGAGGTGCACCACACCCCGGGCGTCGAGATCACCACCGGCCCGCTCGGCTCGGGCCTGGCCTCCGCGGTGGGGATGGCGATGGCCCAGCGCCGCCAGCGCGGCCTGCTCGACCCCGACGCCAAACCGGGCGAGAGCCCGTTCGACCACCACGTGTGGGCGATCGCCTCCGACGGCGACCTCATGGAGGGCGTGGCGTCCGAGGCGTCCTCGCTCGCCGGCCACCAGGAGCTCGGCAACCTCACCGTCGTCTACGACGCGAACCAGATCTCCATCGAGGACGACACCGACATCTCGTTCAGCGAGGACGTCGCGAAGCGCTACGAGGCCTACGGCTGGGAGGTCGTCGACGTCGACTGGCGCCGGAGCAGCGACCCGGCCGGCACCGCCGACTACGTCGAGGACGTCGACGCCCTGCTCGCCGCGCTCGAGAGGAGCAAGCGCTCGCGCACGAGGCCCACCCTCGTTCGCCTGCACACCGTCATCGCCTGGCCCGCGCCGAACGTCCGTGGCACCGGCAAGTCGCACGGCTCGGCCCTCGGGGACGCCGAGATCGCCGCGACCAAGGAGCTGCTCGGATTCGACCCGAAGAAGTCCTTCGAGGTCGACAAGGACGTCCTCGCCCGCGCCCGTGAGGTCAAGGCGCGCGGCAAGGCCGCGCACAAGACGTGGGACACGGCGTATGCCGCGTGGCGGAGGTCCCAGCCCGAGCGCGCCACCCTGCTCGACCGCCTCGTGGCAGGTCGGCTGCCCGACGGGTTCGAGAAGGCCCTCCCGGTCTTCGACACCGACACCGAGAAGGGGCTGGCGACGCGGGCGGCATCCGGCAAGGTGCTCGCCGCCCTCGCGGCCACGCTCCCCGAGCTGTGGGGCGGCTCGGCCGATCTCGCCGAGTCCAACAACACGACGATGGCCGGCGAGCCGTCGTTCATCCCCAAGGGGAAGCAGACCCATGAGTGGAAGGGCGGCCCCTACGGCCGGACCCTGCACTTCGGCATCCGCGAGAACGCCATGGGCATGATCCTCAACGGCATCGCCCTCGAGGGCCTCACCCGTCCCTACGGCGGCACGTTCCTCGTGTTCTCCGACTACATGCGCCCCGCGGTGCGGCTCGCGGCGATCCAGCAGATCCCCGTGACCTTCGTGTGGACCCACGACAGCATCGGCCTGGGTGAGGACGGCCCGACGCACCAGCCGGTCGAGCACCTCGCCGCGCTGCGAGCCATCCCCGGCCTGGACGTCGTGCGCCCCGCCGACGCCAACGAGACGGCCCAGGCGTGGGCCGAGGTGCTGCGCCGGGGCCGTCCCGCCGGGCTGGCGCTGTCGCGCCAGAACCTGCCGATCATCGACCGCAGAGAGCACGCCAGGGCCACCGGTGTCGCGAAGGGCGCCTACGTGCTCGTCGACGCGGTGTCCGGCTCGCCCGACGTCGTCATCGTCGCGACGGGGTCCGAGGTCTCCCTCGCGCTGGAGGCCCGCCTGCGCCTGGAGAAGTCCGGCGTCGCCACGCGCGTGGTCTCGATGCCCTGCCGGGAATGGTTCGAGGAGCAGCCGCGCTCCTACCAGAACAAGGTCCTGCCGCCCTCCGTGCGCGCTCGCGTCAGCGTCGAGGCGGGCGTGGCGATGGGGTGGCACGACCTCGTCGGTGACGCCGGTCGCTGCGTCAGCATCGAGCACTTCGGTGCCTCGGCCGACGCCACGACCCTGTTCCGCGAGTTCGGGTTCACGCCCGAGGCGGTCGTCAAGGCCGCCAGGGCGTCTCTCGCGGCCGCCCGCAGGGCCCCGCAGGTCCCGTCCGTGACGCAGACCGCGCCGCGGTCCCGCAAGGACACCGGCACCGACGTCGGCACCAGCAACGCGCCGAGCCGCAAGAGCGCGGCCACGGCCAGGAAGTGAGCGACATGACCAGCACCGCCCTGAAGGACCTCGCCGCGCACGGCGTCTCCGTCTGGCTCGACGACCTCTCGCGGGAGCGCCTGACCTCGGGCAACCTGCAGGAGCTCATCGACACCAGGGGGATCGTCGGCGTCACGACCAACCCCTCGATCTTCCAGGCCGCCCTTGCCGAGGGCCACGCCTACGACGCCCAGGTGGCCGAGCTCGCGAACGCCGGGTCCACCGTCGACGAGGCGGTGTTCGCCCTCACGACGCAGGACGTCCGCGACGCGTGCGACGTCTTCCTGCCCGTCTACGAGTCGACCGGCGGCCGGGACGGCCGCGTCTCGATCGAGGTCGACCCCCGCCTGGCGCACGACACCGCCGGCACCGTCGAGGAGGCCAAGGCCCTCGTGGCTGCGGTCGACCGCCCGAACGTCCTCATCAAGGTCCCGGCGACCGTCGAGGGACTGCCGGCCATCACCTCGATCATGGGCGCCGGCATCTCGGTCAACGTGACGCTGATCTTCGCCCTGGACCGCTACCGGGCCGTCATGAACGCCTTCCTCTCCGGGCTCGAGCAGGCTCGCGAGGGCTCGGCGGACCTCTCCGGCGTCCACTCCGTCGCGTCCTTCTTCATCTCACGCGTCGACACCGAGGTCGACGCCCGGCTCGACGCCATCGGCACCGACGAGGCGAAGGCGCTGCGCGGCAAGGCCGGCATTGCGAACGCCCGCCTCGCCTACCAGGCCTACGAGGAGGTCTTCTCGACCCCGCGCTGGGCGAACCTCGCCGACGCCGGGGCCCACCCGCAGCGTCCCCTGTGGGCGTCGACGGGCGTCAAGGACCCCGCCTACCCCGACACGATGTACGTCACCGAGCTCGTCGCCCCCGGCACCGTCAACACCATGCCGGAGAAGACCCTCGAGGCCACCGCCGACCACGGCGAGGTCATCGGTGACACCGTGACGCCCTACTACGCCGAGGCCGCCGAGGTGCTCGACAGCCTCGAGCGGCTCGGCATCTCCTACGCCGAGGTCACCGCCACGCTCGAGCGCGAGGGCATCGACAAGTTCGCGACGGCCTGGGGTGAGCTGCTCCGCGGCGTCACCCGCGAGCTCGAGAAGGCCACGGCGTGACCACCCTCGACGTCGCCGCCACCGGTGCGGCCGCCGACGCGGTCGCCGCCCACGTGCCGACGCTCGTCGCCGACCGCGTCGCCAGCCGGCTCTTCGCGAAGGACCACACGCTGTGGGGCGAGGCCGCCGAGGCCGAGTCCGCCAGGCGGCTCTCCTGGACCGGGCTGGCCCGCACCTCGCGCCACCTCGTCGGTGAGATCGAGGCCCTGCGCGGCGAGCTCGAGGAGACCGGCTACGACCGCGTCGTGCTCTGCGGCATGGGCGGGTCCTCGCTCGCGCCCGAGGTCATCTGCGCGACGGCCGGCGTGCCGATCGTCGTGCTCGACTCCTCCGACCCGGACGTCGTGCGCGCGGCCCTGACCGACCTCGACCGCACGGTCGTCGTCGTCTCGAGCAAGTCGGGCTCCACCGTCGAGACCGACAGCCAGCGCCGCGCGTTCGAGCAGGCGTTCCGCGACGCCGGCATCGACCCGACCACACGCATGGTCGTCGTCACCGACCCGGGCAGCCCGCTCGACGGCGAGGCCCGCGCCACCGGCTTCCGCGTCGTCAACGCCGACCCCGACGTCGGTGGCCGCTACTCCGCGCTCACGGCATTCGGCCTCGTCCCGAGCGGCCTGGCCGGCGCCGACGTGGAGCTGCTCCTCGACGACGCCGAGGCGGTCGCCGACCTCCTCGCCGCGGACGACGACGCCAACCCCGCCCTGCGCCTGGGGGCCGCGATGGCGGGCACCACCCCCCTGCGGGACAAGCTCGTCCTCGTCGACGCGGGCACCGAGAACGTCGGCTTCGGGGCGTGGGCGGAGCAGCTCATCGCCGAGTCGACCGGCAAGGACGGCACCGGCATCCTCCCCGTGGTCGCCGTCGGGAGCGAGCCCGCCCACCTCTACGACGACGGCACCGTCGTGCGTCTCGTCTCCTCCGACGACGAGTCCGACGACGTGCAGCGGCAGGCGGATGCCGTGCCGGCCGCGACCGCGGCATCCCTCGTGACCGTGGCGGGTCCCCTCGGGGCCCAGATGCTGCTCTGGGAGGCGGCCACGGCCGTCGCCGGGCGGCTGCTCGGCATCAGCCCGTTCGACCAGCCCGACGTCGAGAGCGCCAAGTCCGCGGCCCGCGAGCTGCTGGACGCCGGCATCGTCGCCGGCGAGGACCCCGCGTTCACCGACGGCCACGTCGAGGTCCGCGCCCCCGGCGACTGGCTCGGCGACGCGAGCAGCGTCGGGGCCGCCGTCGACGCCCTCCTCGCGCAGCTCGACCGCGACCGCGGCTACGTCGCGGTCATGGCCTACCTCGACCGCGAGGCCGACGCCGACCTCGAGCACGTGGCCCGCGACCTGTTCGACCGCACCGGCCGACCGGCGACCTTCGGCTGGGGCCCGCGTTTCCTGCACTCGACCGGCCAGTACCACAAGGGCGGCCCGCCCACCGGCGGCTACGTGCAGGTGACCGCCGCACCCGCCGAGGACCTCCCCGTGCCGGGGCGCGACTTCACCTTCGGTCAGTTCCTCGCGGCCCAGGCCGGCGGCGACGCCGCCGTGCTCGGCGACCAGGGGCGTCCCGTGCTCCGCCTGCACCTCACGAGCCACGACGCCGGCCTGGCCCAGGTCCGGGCCGCGTTGGGCCGGGGCGGGACGTGAGCCCGGCGCGTGTTGCGGCGGGTCGCAACCCGCTGCGCGACCACCGCGACAAGCGCCTCCCCCGCATCGCCGGGCCGTGCTCGATGGTGCTGTTCGGCGTCACCGGTGACCTCGCCCGCAAGAAGCTGATGCCGGCGATCTACGACCTGG
>DATITJ010000069.1:0-5798 GCA_035467935.1 Ornithinibacter sp. | reverse complement strand
CCCCGAAGGGCATCACCGCCTGGCTCGCCGTCGTCGCGCGAGTCCTGTCGAAGAGCGACCGCTCGACCCAGACCCTCGACCGCTACCGCTGCCAGTCGATCGGCGTGCGCGTCGACCACGAGCAGAAGATCGAGCTCGACGGCGACATCATCGGCGAGGCCCGGCACATCGAGGTCGAGGTGCAGCCGCGTGCGCTCATCGTGCGCACCGAGTCGGGTCGACCGTCGTCGTCCTCGGCGGCGACCCCAACGGCCTGACGCTCCATACCTTTCCCCCGATGCCGGGACGTTCACCGTCGCCGGAGAACTGTCCCGGTGCGAGGGTGAGGCTTGAGGTGCCGCGTCAGAACTTGCGCTCGCGCCACGTCCGCTCGAAGGGCAGCCGCCAGGTGTACGGCGCGATGAGCTGGTGGATCTGGTTGGGCCCCCACGTGCCCTGGGCGTAGGGACGCACCGGCGGGGGGTTGTCGATGAGTGGCTGGGAGATCTCCCACAGGCGCTCGATGCCGGATGCCGACGTGAACAGCGTGCGGTCACCGCGCGCCGCGTCGTAGATCAGCCGCTCGTAGGCCTCGAGCACCGCGCCCGCCCAGCTCGTCTCCTGCATGGAGAACTGCATCGACAGCTTGTCGAGCCGGAAGCCGGGGCCGGGGCGCTTGCCGTAGAAGGACAACGACATCCGGGACTTGTCGGCGAGGTCGAAGGTGAGGTGGTCGGGGCCGTTGTCGCCGACACCGGACCCCGGGGGGAACATCGACTGCGGGGGCTCCCGGAAGGCGATGGAGATGATCCGCGCCCCCTCCGCCATCCGCTTGCCGGTGCGCAGGTAGAACGGCACACCTGCCCAGCGCCAGTTGTCGACGTAGCACTTGAGCGCCACGAAGGTCTCGGTCTCCGAGTCGGGCGCGACCCCGGGCTCGTCGTGGTAGCCGGTGTACTGCCCGCGCACGACGTCGGCCGGCTGGATGGGCTGCATGGACCGGAAGACCTTGTTCTTCTCGCGGCTGATGGCCGCCGGCTCCAGCGAGGTCGGCGGCTCCATGGCGGTGAACGCGAGGATCTGGAACAGGTGCGTCACGACCATGTCGCGGTAGGCACCGGTCGCCTCGTAGAAGTCCCCACGCTGGGTCAGGCCCAGGGTCTCGGGCACGTCGATCTCGACGTGGGAGATGTTGTTCCGGTGCCAGATCGGCTCGAACAGACCGTTCGCGAAGCGGAAGGCGAGGATGTTCTGGGCCGGCTCCTTTCCGAGGAAGTGGTCGATGCGGAAGATCTGCTCCTCGTCGAACACCTCGTGCAGCTGGGCGTTGAGCGCGACCGCGGACGCGTAGTCGGTGCCGAAGGGCTTCTCCATGACGACACGGCTGCGCTCGACGAGCCCGGCCTCGCCGATGGTGCGCACCGCCTGCAGGGCCGCCCTCGCAGGCACCGAGAGGTAGTGCAGGCGCTGGTCGACGTCACCGGGCAGCTGGGCCTCGGCCCGCGCCACGGCCTGCGTCAACGCGATCGGGCCCGCCGACAGGGGCACGAAGTCGAGGCGCTGGGCGAACGCGTGCCAGTCGGCATCCGTCATCTCCCGGGTGCTGTGCTCCCGGATGGCGACGAGTGCCAGGTCGCGGAAGGCGTCGGGGTTGAGCTCGTCCAGGCTGGTGCCCACGACGCGCAGGTCGTCGACGAGCCCTGACTGGAACAGGTGCAGCAGCCCCGGGATGAGCTTGCGCTTGGCGAGGTCACCGGTGGCGCCGAACAGGACGACGGTCGTGGGCGCGGTCATGGGGCCAGCCTGATGGTGCGCTGCCGCCCACCGCTACCCCAACGAGGCATGCTCCCGCACGGGCGTCGCTGCGCGGCGCGGGTGGCACGGGGGAAGGCCTGTGGCATGCCGGTCAGCCACCCGGTGTGGCGAACCGGATCTCCTCCTCCGTCGGCGTCCGCCGCTCCCGGGCCTGCGGGGGCAGGCAACCGACGATGGCGGCCATGATCCGCCGGGTGTCGGCGGCGGCCGAGCGCAGCTTGAGGTCGACGGGCTCACCGACCCGCACCCGCACGGTCGGCGGGTGCGTGACGTTGAGCATGCGCGGCAGGTGCGACGAGCGCGGCCAGACGTGCTCGCTGCCCCAGATGCCGAACGGGATGACCGGGGCGCCGGTGATCGCGGCGAGGCGAGCAGCCCCCGTGCGGCCCTTGAGGACAGGGTCGTAGAACGCCGCGCCGCGCGGGATCGTGCCCTGCGGCAGGAGGACCACCATCTCGCCGCCCTCGAGCGCGACGGCGGCCTGCTCGAACGACTCGGCGCCGCCGCGGCCGCGGTCGACCGGGATGCCGCCGAGCGCCGTCGCGAGGGCCCCCAGGCCGGGCATGTCGAAGATCTCCTGCTTGCCCAGGCCCCGCGCGGTGCGCCCGGAGGCCCGCAGCAGCTGGATGACCGTCTGCAGGTCGAAGTAGGAACGGTGGTTGCCGACGAGGATCGCGGGGCCGGTGCGCGGAATGTGCTCGGTGCCCGCGATGTCGAACCGGGCGTAGGGCGTCAGCAGGGGCGGGCTCGCGAGGCAGAGCAGGCGCTGCAGCTCGATGCCCAGGACGGGCACCTTCAGCACCCCCGGCGACACGTCGAAGTGGACGATCGGCCAGCCGCGCGCCACGGCATACACCGTGAGCCGCGGATCGGGGTTGACCGCCGCGGGGCTGCCGACGGCCGAGAGCAGCGGCAGGTCGTAGATCGAGTCGGAGTAGGCGAAGCTCTCGGCGAGGTCGATGCCCTCGGCCTCGGCCCACTCCCGCACCGCGGCGAGCTTGCCGCGCGACCACACGAAACGTCCCGCGAGCTCCCCGTCGAAGCGGCCGTCCTCGGTGACGGAGTAGCGGGTCGCGATGACGTGGTCGATGCCGAGGAGGTCGGCGAGGGGCTTGATGAGGTGGTGCGGCGTCGTCGTCGCGAGGACCACGGGACGCCCGGCGGCCCGGTGCTGCTCGATGAGGGTGAACGCGAACGGGTGGACGACGTCCATGATCGCCGCCGCCGCGGCCTGCGCCGCCTCGTCGAAGGACGCGAGCTCACGGCCCTTCGCGACGAGGGTCGCCTGGCGGGCCAGGAAGATCGACGGCAGGGTCTCGCCGACGAGGTCGAACAGGCCGTAGAGGAGGCGCTCGCCGGGCAGCTTGCGGGTCACGACGCCGAGGTCGTACATCGCGCGGGAGAGCAGCGGACCGGTGCCGCCCTGGAGCAGGGTGCGGTCCAGGTCGAAGATGGCCGCACCGCTCATGGGCCGAGGCTACCGGTGTCGGGTCGGGGCGCCTCGGCACACGGCATACATTGGCGGTATGCCGCGCGCCGAGCTCACTGCGTACGTCCTCGGGGGCGGTGGCGTGCTCGGCTCGAGCGAGGTCGGCATGGTGCGGGCGCTGGCCGAGCACGGCGTGCGGCCCGACCTCGTGCTCGGCACGAGCATCGGCGCGCTCAACGGCGTGTTCATCGCGGCCGACCCGGGCCTCGAGGGCGCCGAGCGGCTGGCGGCGGTGTGGGAGACCGTCGTGCGCGAGGGCGTCTTCCTCGACAACCCGATGCGCCAGGCCGCGCGGGTCGCGAAGTACCGCACGCACCTGCTCTCGAACGCCCCCCTGCGCCACGTCATCGACCGCTACCTGCCCGTCGGCCGGTTCGAGGACCTCGAGGTCGCCTTCCAGTGCGTCGCCGCGTGCATCGAGGACGCCAGCGGACGGTGGTTCGCCGACGGCGACCTCACGGATGCCGTCGTCGCGTCGTGCTCGGTGCCCGGGCTCTTCCCCCCGGTGCGCATCGACGACCGTCACTATCTCGACGGTGGGCTCGTGCACTCGATCCCGGTCGGTCGGGCGCTGGCCCTGGGCGCGACCCGGATCTTCGTGCTCCAGGTCGGCCGGGTGGAGCAGCAGCTCACGGTGCCCACCAGGCCGTGGGAGGTGGCGACCGTGGCATTCGAGATCGCCCGCCGGCACCGGTTCGTCCACGAGATGGAGTCGGTGCCGGACGACGTCGAGCTGCACGTGCTGCCGAGCGGCTCCTCGCAGAGCCCGAACATCTCCATCGGCCAGGCCCGGATCGGGCGGATGCGCGAGCGCATGGAGGCGGCTCGCGCGGCGAGCTCCGACTACCTCACTGCTCTCGCAGCGCCGTAGCCACCTCGCGACGCACGACCTTGCCCATCGCGTTGACGGGCAGCAGCTCGACGATGACGAAGCGCCGCGGCACCTTGTAGGCCGTGAGCGACTCCCGCGCATGGGTGTGCAGGTCGTCGGGGACGATCTCGACCCCCTCGGCGAGCACGACGGCCGCGACGACCTCCTCGCTCCCACTGGCGTGCGGCAGCCCGACGACCGCCACGTCGAGCACACCGTCGTGCGAGCGGAGCACGGCCTCGACCTCGGACGGGTAGACGTTGAACCCGCCGGTGATGATGATCTCCTTGATCCGGTCCACGATCGTGAGGAACCCCCGCTCGTCCATCGTCACGATGTCGCCGGTGCGGAACCACCCGTCGTGGAACGCCGCCGCCGTCTCGGCCGGCATCCCGCGGTAGCCGTCGAACACCTGCGGCCCGCGAACCAGCAGCTCGCCGCGCTCGCCGAGCGCCACCTCGCGGTCGAGGTCCTCGGGGTCGGCCACGCGCACGTCGACGTCGGGGAACGGCACGCCGATCGACCCCGGCCGGCGGTCCGTCGTCATCGGGTTGCCCACGACGACCGGTGAGGTCTCGGTGAGGCCGTAGCCCTCGACGAGCAGGCCCCCGGTCGCGGCCTCCCACCGGGCGACGAGCTCGGGGGGCAGCGGCATCGCGCCGGACAGGCCGTAGCGGATGCCGTGGATCGACACGCCACGTCGCTCGGCCTCGGCGACGATCCGCTCGTAGAGCGGGGGCACGGCCGGGATGAACGTGGGGACCTGCCGCTCGATCGCCTCCATGAGCAGGTCGACCTCGGGCTTCGGCAGCAGCACGAGGGTGGCGCCCAGGCTCGTGCCGAGGAGCATCCCGACCGTGACGCCGTAGGCGTGGAACAGCGGCAGGGCGAGGAGGAAGACCTCACGGCCCTCCTCGAGGCCCGGCACCCAGGCCCGGCCCTGCTCGACGTTGGCGACGAGGTTTCGGTGCCGCAGCGGCACGCCCTTGGGCACCCCGGTCGTGCCGGACGTGTAGAGCAGCAGGGCCACGGCATCCGCGTCGGGCCGCGGGTGCGAGGGCTCGAGTGGCGGGGCCGCGACGAGGTCGGCCCACGGCATGGCGCCGGGGGCGGGCGCGGTGAGCTGGCCGCGGGCCGCGCGGGCCTTCGCGACCGGCAGCCGCAGGGCGACCCGCTTGAGCAGCGGCAGCTCGGCGGTGAGGTCGACGGCCACGACGTGGTCGAGCGCGCAGGACCCCCGCAGCTCCTCGACGACCGGCACGACCTTGTCCCAGACGATCGCCACCCGGGCGCCGTGGTCGGCGAAGGGGTGGCGCAGCTCGCCCACGGTGTACAGCGGGTTGTGCTCCACGACGGTCGCCCCGAGGCGCAGCACGGCGTGGAAGGCGATGACGTTCTGGGGGCAGTTCGGCATGACGAGGGCGACGCAGTCACCGGCCCCGACCCCGAGCCGCCGCAGCCCCTCCGCGACCCGGGCGACCCGGTCGCCCACCTCGGCCCAGGTCGTGCCGCGGCCGAGGAAGTCCAGCGCCGTGCGGTCGGCCCACCGCGCGAGGGTGCGGTCGAGCTGGTCGGTGAGGGTCGTGCCGTCGTCGTCGAGGTGGAGCGGGACCCCGGGCCCGTAGGAGGCGGCCCACCGGGGGT
>DATITJ010000068.1:0-4857 GCA_035467935.1 Ornithinibacter sp. | reverse complement strand
TCCCGCGAGCGGGTGCCGACCCGGACCAGGGTCGCCGAGATCTCGATGACGTCGCCGGCCCGGACGGGGGCGAGGAACTGCACGTCGGAGTAGGAGGCGAACAGTCCCTCGTCGCCGTCGGTGCGGACGCACATCTCGGTGGCGACGTCCCCGAAGGCGGCCAGGGAGTAGGCGCCGTCGACGAGGTTGCCGGCATAGTGGGCGTGGCTGTAGGGGACGTAGCGGCGGTGGGTGACGGTCTGGCCGACCTCGGCTCTGGTGCCGCTGGTGCTCATCGCTGGGATCCTCTCGGGTCGGGGTGGGTCGACGGTGTCACGAGGGCGTGGACGAGGTAGGAGGCGACCTCTCCGGGCGTGGTGCCGCGGCCGAAGATGCGGTCGACACCGAGGGCGGGGGCGGAGCCCTGCTCGAAGCGCGGACCGCCGACGACGAGCAGCGGCACCTGGCCGGCGGGGAAGGCCTCGCGGAACGCCGCGGACATCGCGGTCGTGTTGTGGATGTGCGCGTCCTTCTGGGTCACCACCTGGGAGACCAGCACGGCATCGGCGCGCACCTCCCGCGCGGCGTTGACGAGGTCGGGCACGAGCACCTGGGCGCCGAGGTTCACCACGGTCATCTCGCGGTAGTACTCCAGGCCCTTCTCCCCCGCGAAGCCCTTGATGTTGAGGATGGCGTCGATGCCCACGGTGTGCGCGTCGGTGCCGATGCACGCGCCGACGACGACGAGCTTGCGGCGCAGCCGCTTCTTGATCTCGGAGTTGACCTCCTTGGAGGACAGCAGCGGGAACTCGCGCTCGACGACCTCGACGTCGCGCACGTCGACCAGGTGCGTCACCGAGCCGTAGACGACGAAGAAGGTGTAGTCGGGTCCCATGGCCTTGGCGTGCACGAGGAGCGCGGGCTCGAGGCCCATCTTCCCGGCGAGCTGCAGCGCGGCGCCCTCGGCCCGCTTGTCGTGCGGCAGCGGCAGGGTGAAGGAGATCTGCACCATGCCGTCACCGGTCGTGTCGCCGAAGGGTCGCACGATCGGGTGTTCCCCGCGCAGGCTCAGGTCACCCTCGACGGGGTGCTCCATGCGGCGCCGGGCGTCCTGGGCGTCGTTGAGGCGCATCATCGGGTCGCCCCTTCCTCGAGCATCGTGGTCGCCGGGTTGTCGTAGCCGTCGGCCTTGCGCACGACGCCCTCGAGGCCCTTGCCCTTGGTCGGCGGGCGCTTCATCGAGCCGAACGTGCCGTCGGCGATGGCGGCGAGCAGCGGCGGGTCGCCCGCGGTGTCGGCGTCGTGGACGATCGCCTCGAGCAGGTCGACGGCCTCCCCCAGCACCTGTCGCGCCCGGGTCTGGATGAGCCCGTCGTGCGGCGGGTGGAAGTCCTCGGCCAGCCCGCCCGCGGCGTTGAGCACGTAGCGCACGTTCTGCAGCGCCAGGTCGCGGTCGGACAGCCACGGCGTCACCACGGCCTCGGTCATCATCCCGACGAGCAGGATGCCCTGGCCGGTCATCGCGCCGACGAGGTTGAAGAAGCCGTCGAGGAGGTAGCCGCGGAAGACGTCGCCGGTCATGTGCTTGGTCGGCGGCATCCACTTGAGCGGGGCGTCCGGGAAGAGCTGGCGGGCGAGCAGGGCATGGGCGAGCTCGAGCCGGAAGCTGTCGGGGATCTCGGGGTTGATCTCGAAGGCGTGGCCCAGCCCGAGCTGCCAGTCCTCGAGCCCGGCCTCCTTGGCGAAGTACTCGTTGAGCAGCTGGCTGACGGTGACCGTGTGCGCGGCCTCGACGGCATCCGCGGTCGTCAGGTAGTTGTCCTCGCCGGTGTTGATGATGATGCCGGCGCGGGCATGGACCTGACGGCTGAACCGCTGGTCGACGAAGGTGCGGATCGGGTTGATGTCGCGGAAGAGGATGCCGTACATCGAGTCGTTGAGCATCATGTCGAGCCGCTCGAGACCGGCCAGGGCCGCGATCTCGGGCATGCACAGCCCGCTGGCGTAGTTCGTCAGTCGCACGTAGCGCCCGAGCTCCTTGCTCGTCTCGTCGAGGGCCGCGCGCATGAGCCGGAAGTTCTCCTGCGTGGCGTAGGTGCCGGCATACCCCTCGCGCGTCGCGCCCTCGGGCACGAAGTCGAGCAGGCTCTGCCCCGTCGAGCGGATCACCGCGATGACGTCGGCGCCCTCACGGGCGGCGTTCTGCGCCTGCGGGATGTCCTCGTAGATGTCGCCGGTGGCGACGATGAGGTAGATCCACGGCTTCTGGGCGGGGTCACCGTGCTTCTTCACGAGCCGGTCGCGGGCGGCGCGCTGGCGGTCGATGGTGCGGATGCCGCGGGCCACGGCCGTGCGGGCCGCCTTGCGTGACCCCGTGGCGTCCCTGCCGTCCGGGAGGCGGAAGGAGGCCGAGCCGCTCGAGGCCTTCTGGGCGAGGGTCAGCAGGTCTGGGGCCTCTCCGCGGCGCAGGGCGTCCCAGACGGGCGTCGTGACCCCGTGCTCGAGGCCGGCGTCGGCCCGCACGGCGTCGACGAGGTGGTTGACCCACGGGACGTTGTCGTGGTCGGCGCCGGACAGCCCGGCGAGGCGCAGCGTCGCGCGCTCCACGGAGACGGTCGTGTGGCTGCGGGCGAGGTCGACGACCGGCCTGCCGGCGCGCCTCGCCAGCGTGCGGGCCCGTCGCACGGTTGCGGGGTCGAGGTCGAGGAGAGGGCGCGCACGTGAAGACACGATGCCAATCTACCAACCCTGACGGAAGCATTTGCGGCACCACCGGTGAATGACGACAGGATTGTCGGCGTCTCCCGGTGGACGCGGCCTCCTTCCCCGTCGGCACCCCGCACCTCGGGCTGTGGTCCGGGCTCGGCGTGGGCGGTGTCGGGCTCGGTGCCGTCACGCCGAGTGCAGCGGGACCCCATCGCGCAGCGTGAGCAGGCACGTCGGGAGCGCCGCGCCCGGTGCCGTCAGCGGCAGGCCGTGCGGCCCGGCATCCGGCACGTCCCAGACGGCGAGGGTGGCCGGAGCGCCGACGCGCAGGACGCCTCCCCCGTCCGCGCGCGCCGCTGCCCATCCGCCGACCGTGTGCGCCTCGACGGCGGTCGCGACGTCGAGGCGCTGCGCGGGGTCGTGGTGCATGACGGCAGCCCGGACGGCGGACCACGGGTCGAAGGGCGTGACCGGCGAGTCCGAGCCCAGAGCCAGGCGAACGCCCTGGGCGCGCATCGACGCGTAGGGGTTCGTGCCGGGGACGCGCTCCACTCCCAGCCGCTCGGCATACATCCCGTCGGGGCCGCCCCAGAACGCGTCGAACGCCGGCTGCACGCTGGCGACCATGCCGAGCCGCGCCATGCGGCGCACCCCCTCGGCATCGACCATCTCGGCATGCTCCAACCGCGGACGCGTCGCGCGCACCACGTCGAGCCCGACGACGGCGGCGGCGGCCTCGTACCCCTCGAGGACGGTGTCCATTCCGGCGTCGCCGATGACGTGGAAGCCGCTCTGCACGCCGGCGAGCGCGCACGCGGCGACGTGGTCGCGCACGTCGGCCCAGGAGCGGTATGCCGTGCCGCACCCGGCGTCGTCGGCGTACGCGCTGCGAAGGTGGGCGGTGTGCGACCCGATCGAGCCGTCGATGTTGAGGTCCCCGCCGAGCCCGGCCGCGCCGTGCAGGGCGACGAGGGCGCGGGCCTGCTCGGGGTCGGTGACGGCCTCGGCCCAGTAGCCGATCGTGCGCGGGAGGTCGGGGCGGCCGCCGAGGTCGAGGACGTCGGCGAAGTCACCGGCCGAGGTCAGCAAGGGTCCGCCGCACTCGTGGAGCAGCGCGATCCCCCGGGTGGCGGCCAGCCGCAGCGCGTGCTCGATGTCCTCACGCCGCTGGCCGGGGCTGCGGGCCGCGTCGAACGCCGCCCGTGCGGCGTTCTTCGCGTCGCGGGTGACGAACCCGTCGCCCTCCCACCCCGAGAGCCGGTCCGCGCCCGAGATGGCGGCGAGGGCACTGGAGATCACCGCCGAGTGGCCGTCGATCCGGGACGCGTAGACGACCCCGCCGTAGCTCGCTCGGTCGAGCTCGGCCGAGGTGGGGGCGCGGCCCTCGGCCCAGTCCTGCTCCTGCCAGTTCAGGACGAAGACGGGGCGACCGCCCCGGCGCCGCACGGCATCCTCGACGGCGCGCAGCGCCGCTGCGACGGAGGCGGTGCCGGTCAGGTCGACACCGCGCAGCCCCATGCCCGTGTGCGACAGGTGGACGTGAGCGTCGACGAACGCCGGGAGCACCAGGGCGCCGTCGAGGTCGATGACGGCGTCGACCGCGGCCCGATGGGCGTCCGCGCCGGTCTCGTCACCGAGCCAGGCGACCCGGCCGTCAGGCCCCACGACGAAGGCCGTGGCGGCTGCGGGGTCGGGCGTGTGGACCCTCCCCCGGCGGTACAGCGTGGTCGGCATGGCGCCACTCTAGGAGCGCGTCGGCTCGGACCTTCGTCGGGGGCGTGAGGCAGCCCGGCGGTCCGACCGGTCGCCGTGTCGCCAGGCGGCGGCGAGCAGGTCGACGAGGTGGCGTTCGAGGCGGGACGCGATGCGTGGTCGCTGGCGGGGTCGGGTGGGTTCGGGGCTGGTGGGTTCCCATCCCCACCCGGTCAGCGGGGGCGCCTGGGAGCGGTAGGTGCGCCCGGTCGGGGTGGTGATCTCGATCTCGCGCGGGCTGCCCCGCGACGGCCGCGACTCTGGCCGTTCACCTCGCGTGGGGGGTTCTCCTCGCGTCATCGACTCGCGTGGTCGCCGGGCCGAGGTCGCCGGTCGCCGCTACCGCGGAACCCGCCTCCGCCGTCCGTCGCTGCCCTCCCGGGGCCGCGGCGCAACGACGCCGTCGGCGGTCATCGGCTC
>DATITJ010000067.1:0-3020 GCA_035467935.1 Ornithinibacter sp. | reverse complement strand
GTGACGGCGTGAACGACGCACCGGCGCTCCGCGAGGCAGACGTCGGAGTGGCCATGGGCGCCACCGGCAGCGACGTGGCGCGGGAGTCCGCGGACCTCGTCCTCCTCGACGACCACTTCGCGACCATCGTGCGTGCCATCGAGCTCGGACGGGCGACCTTCCAGAACGTCCGCCGCTTCTTGACCTACCACCTGACCGACAACGTCGCCGAGCTCGCCCCGTTCCTCGTGTGGGCACTGTCGGCCGGCTCGATCCCACCGGCGCTGACCGTGTTGCAGGTGCTCGCGCTCGACATCGGCACCGACCTGCTCCCCGCCCTCGCCCTGGGTGCCGAGCGGCCGACGGCGCGGGCCATGGTCGGGCGGATGCACGTGCGGTCGCTCGCGGACCGCCGGGTGCTCATGCGCGCCTTCGGGGTGCTCGGGCCGGCGGAGGCCCTGGTGTCGCTCACCGCCTTCGTGCTGGTGCTGTCCATCGGCGGGTGGCGCTGGGGGGTGGCGCCGGATGCGGCCCTGCTGGCCACGGCATCCGGCACGGCCTTCGCCGCGATCGTGCTCGGGCAGCTCGCCAACGCCTACGCGTGCCGCAGCGAGACGCGCACCGTGCTGCGCACCGGCGTGCGGGGCAACCCGCTGCTGCTCGTCGCGGTCGGTGTCGAGCTGGCGCTGCTCCTCCTCGTCCTCGCGGTGCCCCCGCTGGCCGAGCTGCTGGGCGGCGGGTGGCCGACGCCGCTGGGCTGGTCCCTCGCCCTGGTGGCGGTGCCGGTGGTGTGGACGGCGGATGCCGTGCACAAGCTCGGGCGGGCGCGGCGCGGGAGCGCCTCGGGCCGGTCCGCGCGGGAGGAGGACTGACCGCGACGGAGGGCGTCTGGCCGCGACGGAGGGCGTCTGGCCGCGCTGGAGGGCGTCTGGCCGCGCTGGACACCGTGGCTCCTCGCCATGTGTGCGGACGTGGTCGCCCTGGCAGCCGGGTCGCACTCGCGGCGGGAGGTGGGGGTCAGGGGGTGACGCGGAGGACACCTCGGGCGCCGCGCTCGGCATCCGCCATGACGTGGGTGACGAAGGGGTAGCTGCCGGGCTCGCTCAGCACGAGCTCGACGAAACCTCCCTGTGCGGCAGCCAGATCGAGCACCTGGCTGCCCCCTCCCCGGTCGCCCGATGGTCCGACCCCCGACCGCAGCAGGTAGGCGCCCTCCGACCAGACCGTGTCGAACTGCCCGCCCACGACGTGAAAGCTGGAGCCGCGGTTCGGCCCGGCGGCGAGAACCCACCAGCGCACTCGCTCACCGACCCGGGCCGACAGGGGGCGTGCGGCGTACTGGTTCGCGACCCCGTTGAACACCACGGCATCCGGGGTGTCCGCCGCGGCCGAGGCGGCATCCACCCCACGCACCACCGAGCGTCCGTCGCCGTCGAGGTGCACCTCCGACTGGACGAGCGCGTAGGAGCGGTCGACCTCGGGCAGGCCGTCGGGCTCGATGACCACGGCGCCGTGCATGCCGGCCGCGATGTGCGCGCTCATCGGCATCGTCGAGCAGTGGTACATCCACATGCCGGCGCGCCCCGCGGTGAACCGGTAGGTCAGCGAGCCGCCCGGGGGGATCGTGCGCATGACGTCGTCCGGAGCGCGCTCCCCGGCGTGGAAATCGACCGAGTGCCCCATCGACCCGTGGTTGACGAGCGTCACGACGAAGGTGTCCCCGACCCGGCCGTGCAGCGTCGGGCCCGGCACCGTGCCGCCGAAGGTCCACCGCTTCTGGCGCACGCCGGGTGCGACCTCGAGCTCGACCTCCTCGATCATCAGGGTCACCGCTCGGGTGCGGCGGTCGTCGAGCGGCGGCAGCGCCGCGGGCACCGCCGCGAACCGGGCGTCAGGTGTCCCGGACAGGTCGACGGGCGCCTCGCCCGCGGATGCCGTCGCCGAGCCGGATGCCGCTGCCGCGTCGCCCGCAGCGTCGGTCGTGGGCGCACCGGAGACGACGACGTCGAGCACCATCCCCATCTGGCGGTGCCCGACGATGGTGCACCAGCCCCGGGTGCTGGCCCCGACGACGCCGACGTCGAGGGTCCGCGACCGCCCGGGCATGACCCGCCCGGAGCGAACATCGTCGCCGAACGCGAGGTCGTGCGGCGACCCGTCGTCGACGTTGACGAGGTCGATGACGAGCCGGTCGCCGTGGGGAACCGTGACCGACGTGGGGACGAAGGCCATGTCGTGCGCCTCGACGCGCAGCCGTGTCGTGTGGCCGGAGGGCTCCACCGGCGCAGCAGCGGCGGCCGCCGTGCCACCGGCCGCCGTCGCACCCGGGGGAGCCGCGGTGGCGAGCCCCGCCGCTGCCGGGTCGACCGCGACACCGAGGCCGGCGACGAGAGCGAGGCTCGCGACCCCGGTGAGCAGCTGGGAGCCCGACCACGCGCGCGCCGGCCCCGAGGGCTCCCGGGGCGGGCGCACCCCCCGGGCGTCGGCCTCGGCCACCGAGGCGAGCAGCTCGCGGCGCGCCGCCACGGCCGCCGCGATCGCGCGCAGGAGCAGGGGCAGGAAGGCGACGAGGGCCACGAGGACGAGCGCGGACACCCCCACCCGCACGGCGCTCGGCACCGGCAGGAGGCAGACGAGGAGCCCGAGGTTGACGACGGTCACCCGCCACGGCGCCGCGCGGTCGAGCCACGACGTGGCCGCCCGCACCACGGACGGCCCGCCGCCGAGCACGGTCGGGATGAGGTGCGACAGTGCCCCGAAGAGCAGCTGCACGGCGAGACCCACCGCGAGGACGACCGCCACGACGCCGTAGCCGTCGGCCAGGGCGGCCCACGACGGGCTCGTCGCCAGGCGCCACCCGACCAGGGCGATCGCCACGGCCGCCCAGCACAGGGCCGCCGTCACCGACCAGGTCGCGAAGGACCGCGGCGGGTCCTGCCGCGCCGGCGCGACGAGGGCGCGTCCCCACCACACCAACCCCACGACATACCCGAGGAGCCCGACCAGGGCGACCGGCCGCCACCCGGCCATGGCCCCGGTCG
>DATITJ010000066.1:0-4053 GCA_035467935.1 Ornithinibacter sp. | reverse complement strand
CCCTCGGCATCGCGACGAACGCGCCGAGGCCGCGCCCGGCCTCCAGGGCTCCCTGAAGTGCACCCGCGGCAGCGGGCTCGACCGGGACCACGGCCTCGACCGTGGTCCCGGCGTCGCGCGGTGTCGTCACGACGAGGCGTCCGCCCCACCGTCGGCGCCGCCGTCGTGCTCACCCGTGGTGGCGGGGTCGCCCGCGCCACCGTCGGCGGGGCCCTCCGCGCCACCGTCGGCGCCGCCGTCGCGGGGCCCGGGCGCGAGCTCGTCGCCCGCGACACCGTCCGACGGGCCCTGCGCAGCGACGCCACTACCAGGGCTGCCCTGCGGAGGCGTCTGCTCCTCGAGGGGGAGCGGCTCCGTGGAGGCGTACGCATCGGTGTCCGAGACGATGCTCAGGTCTCCGTTCCCGTCCGCGGTACCACTGCCGGCGCCACCGTCCGCGCCACCGTCGTGCTCGCCGGGCACACCGGCACCCGCGTCGGCGGGGCCCTCGTCGTGGCCGAGCGTGCCGTCGCCGTCGGGCCGCTGGTCGTCCATGGAGGTGTCGCTCATGCCGGGACCTTCCTGTCAAAGGGCGCCAGCGGCGCCCCGGTCCTCCCATGCAAGCACCGCGCGCGCCGCCACGGGGGATTGCGCACGCGACGGTCGCCGACCGGTCCAGGGGTGGACAGTCCGGCAGCAGGGCCCTGACCTGCGAGGACGTCATCACGCCCCCCGGGGCCGGATGCCGTTCGGCGCGCCACCCGTGCGCTCGCCGCGCGGCCCGCGCCGACGGGTGCGGCCCGGTGCGGCCCGCTGCCACGATGGCGGGCATGGCCCTCGACGTCGAGCTCACCGAGACCCGCGACTTCCTGGCGCGCCACGAGCCGTTCGACGCGCTCCCGGCATCCGTCCTCGACCGGCTCCCCGCACGGATGACGGTGCAGTACGCCCGGCGCGGCACCAAGCTCCTCGAGCGGGGCCGCGACAACGACCACCTCCACGTGCTGCGCTCGGGCGCCGCCGACGTGCACGACGTGCAGGGGAGCCTCGTCGACCGCGGCGGCGAGGGCGCGTGCTTCGGCTCGATCACGCTCACCGAGGGCAACCCCTCGACCTTCGACGTCACCGCGATCGAGGACTGCCTCGTGCTGCTCCTGCCCGCCGAGGACTTCCACCGGCTGCGCGCCGAGCACCCGGCGGTAGCGGTCTTCTTCGACGCCCAGCGCCGCAGCCGGATGAGCGGAGCCGTGGCCTCGATGCAGCTGTCGACGACGGGAAGCGCGATCCTCAAGACCCGGGTGCGCGACCTCGTCGGGCGCGAGCCCGTGGCCGTCGCGACGACCGCCACGGCGCGTGAGGCCGCCGTCGTCATGCGCGACGAGAGGGTCTCCTCCCTGCTCGTCATGGACGGAGCCCGGCTGGTCGGAATCATCACCGACCGCGACCTGCGCAACCGCGTCCTCGCCGCAGGGGTCGACCTGGACGTCGCCGTCACCGAGGTGATGACGCCGGACCCCGTCACGGGCTCGACCGAGGAGATTGCCTTCGAGGTGCTGCTCGAGATGACATCGCGGCACATCCACCACCTGCCGATCCTCGACGCGGGCGACCGCGCGGTCGGCATCGTCACGACGACCGACCTGCTCCGCCTCGAGCAGAGCAACCCCGTCTACCTCGCCGGCGACGTGGCGAAGCAGACCGACGTCACGGGCGTCGCGCTCGTCTCGGGCCGCCTCGAGCGGGTCGTGCAGTCGTTGGTCGAGCAGGACGCCTCGGCCGACGACATCGGGCGCGTCGTCACGGCGGTCGGGGATGCCGTGGAACGTCGCCTCATCGCGCTGGCGGAGGCCGACCTCGGCCCGCCGCCGGTGCCCTACTGCTGGGTGGCCCTGGGCTCCCGGGCCCGGCTCGAGCAGGCCCTGGCCGCCGACCAGGACAACGCGATCATCGTGGACGACGCGATGCAGCCCGAGCACGCCGCGTGGTTCGAGGCCCTCGCCGCCCGGGTGACCGCCGACCTCGTCGCCTGCGGCTTCCCGCGCTGCCCGGGCGACGTCATGGCCACCAACCCGCGCTGGCGCAAGCCGCTCACGTTGTGGCGCAAGGAGTTCGGCACCTGGCTCGGCGCGCCGGTGCCCGACGCGATCCTGCGGGCCAGCATCTTCTTCGACATGCGGCCCGTCCATGGCGACGTCACCCTCCACCAGCGGCTGCAGCGGCACGTGCTCACGGCATCCCCCTCCTCCCGCGTCTTCCTCGCGCACCTGGCCAAGCAGGCCACCGCGAACGAGCCGCCGCTGGGGTTCTTCCGCGGCCTGGTGCTGGAGAAGGAGGGCGAGCACCGCGACACCCTGGACATCAAGCGCGGGGGCATCGGGGCCGTCGTCGAGCTGGCCCGGGTGCACGCGCTGTCGACCGGGAGCCCGGCGGTCAACACGCGGGCGCGGATCGAGGCGGCGCGGGCGGCCGGCATCCTCGGTGACGAGCGGGCCGCCGATCTGCGCGACGCCTTCGAGTTCATCTCCTACGTGCGCCTGCGCCACCAGGCGGCACAGGTGCGCCGCGGCGACCTGCCCGACAGCTTCGTCGCCCCCCGCGACCTCTCGAGCTTCGACAAGCGGCACCTGCGCGAGGCGTTCGCGATCGTGCGGGCCTCGCAGGTCGCGCTCGCGAACCGCTACCCGATGTCCTACATCTCGTGACCCGACCGTGAGCCTGTTCCGTCGCACGCCGCAGCAGCGCCGGGAGCGGGCGCTGCGCTCGGCGCCGCCCGGGCCGGTTCGCGAGCACCTCGCCGTGCCGCTGCCCGACCCGGCCACCCCGCTCGACGCCCTGCGCCTGCTGGCGCTCGACATCGAGACCACCGGGCTCGACCCGCGCCGTGACCGGGTGCTGTCGCTGGGGTGGGTGCCCGTCGACGGCGGCAGCATCCTGCTCGGCGGGGCGCGCCGGTTCGTCGTGCGCGACGACGGTGGGGCGGCGGCGGCGGCGGCGGTGGGGCGTGCGTGGGGCGGGCAGCCGGGTGGACCGGGCGGGGAGGGGGTGGGCCAGAGTGCGACGGTGCACGGCCTCACCGACGACGCGCTCGCCGCGGGGGTGCCGATGGCGGACGCCGTCGCAGCGCTCCTCGACGCACTGGCCGGGCGCGCACTGCTCGCGCACTTCGCCCGGATCGAGACCGGCTTCGTCGGCGCCGCCTGCGAACGGCTGTGGGGGGCGGCACCGGCATTCGCCGTCGTCGACACGTTCGAGCTCGAGCGGCGGGCGCTCGGTGGCGGGTTGGGGCACCACCTCGAGCCCGGGGCGCTGCGGCTGTGGACGGCACGCGAGCGGCGCGGGCTGCCGGTCTACCCGGCGCACGAGGCCCTCACCGACGCGCTGGCCTGTGCCGAGCTCTACCTGGCGCAGCGCGCGGAGCTCGCGGCGCGGTCCCGGGAGACGACACAGACCCTCCGCCAGGTCATGGCGTGAGGGTCTGGGTGGTGTTCGAGCCCCGGGGTGGGGGATCAGTACATGCGCGGGTTGCTCGCCTGCGCGATGAGGTAGAGCTCCTGGCTCTCGCGGACGAGGTCGCGGTCGGTGTGGTGGCTCCAGCCGCCGCCGTTCCTGCGGTTGGTACGGAGGGAGTGGGCGAGGGAGCGGGCCTTGTGGAGGGAGAGGGATGCGGTGTTCATGACTCCATGGTGAACCGCCTGACCCTTCAGCACAACGTGAATTTGCTTAGTGGTCGTTAAGTAACGCTTAAGATAGAACCATGCTCGACCCGCGCCGTGTCCGCGTCTTCCGCTCCGTCGTCGCGAGCGGCTCCGTCCAGGCTGCCGCCGACAACCTCGGCCTCACCTCGTCGGCGGTCAGCCAGCACCTCGCGGCCCTCCAGAGGGAGACCGGGCTCACCCTGTTCCACCGGGTCGGCCGGGGCATCGTGCCCACGGAGGCGGCATTGGTGCTCGACGCCCAGACCGACGAGGCGATGAGCCAGTGGGGGAAGGTCGACCAGCTCGTCGCCGACCTGCGCGAGGGCCGATCGGGACGGCTGTCGATCGGCTACTTCGCGTCGGCCGGGGCCGTGTGGAT
>DATITJ010000065.1:0-6001 GCA_035467935.1 Ornithinibacter sp. | reverse complement strand
CCGGCATGACGGCCGGCATTCGTGGTCTCGGTCATGGTGGCGGACAGCCTAGTGACGCACGAACGGGTTGCTGAGCACCCCGATGCCGTCCACCTCGATGTCGACCCGCTGGCCCGACTCGACCAGCCCGACGCCCGCCGGGGTGCCGGTGAGGATGACGTCACCGGGCAGGAGGGTGAAGGCCTTCGACGCGAACGAGACGAGGTCGGCGGTGCCGTGGACCATGTCGGACGTCATCCCGTCCTGCACGACCTCGCCGTCGAGCCGGGTCACGATGCGCTGGGCCGAGGGGTCGAGATCGGTCTCGATCCAGGGGCCGAGCGGGCAGAAGGTGTCGAACCCCTTGGCGCGGGCCCACTGGCCGTCGCTGCGCTGCAGGTCGCGGGCCGTGACGTCGTTGGCGACGGTGTAGCCGAGGACGAAGGAGAGGGAGTCCGCGGGTTCGACGTCCTTGCAGAGCCGTCCGATGACGACGGCCAGCTCGCCCTCGTAGCCGACCTCCCGGGTCTGGGGCGGCATCACGACGGGGTCACCGGGGCCGATGACGGCGGTGTTGGGCACGAGGAACATCAGCGGGGTCTCGGGAGCCTCGCCGCCCATCTCGCGCGCGTGGTCGGCGTAGTTCTTGCCGACGCCGATGACCTTGCTGCGCGGGATGACGGGCGCGAGGAGGCGCACGTCGTCGACCTCGTGCACCGCGCCGGTCAGCTCGATCCGCTGGTAGAGCGGGTCCCCCGTGATCTCGGCGATCTTCTCGCCCGCCCCGTCGACCAGCCCGTATGCCGGGTCGTCGCCCGTCGTGAACCTCGCGATGCGCATGGGGTCCAGCGTAGGGCCGGTCGCCGGGCGCCCGTGCCGGGGGTCACGGTGGTGGGTCGAGCACGGAGCCCTCGGCCGGCAGGCCTTCGAGGTGGCGGGCGTCGGAGCCTTCGTCCAGGTCCCCCACGACGTACGGGTCCTGCTCGTCACCAGCCCGTGGATCACGACCCGGCGGACACCCCGGCCTTCGACGCGGCATCCGCGAGCACCCGCGCCACGGTGGCGGCCCCCTCGTCGGTGAGGTGGATGTCGGCGGCCGTGCAGATGTTGGTGAGCGTGCAGATGCGCGCGGCGTTCTCCGGCACGGTTCGACCGCCGATCGTCGTCGGCGTGGTGTCGTCGGTCGCGAACGCGTCGTCGAGCCCGACGAACGTCGTGTCGGCACCCGTCGCGGCATCCTCGATCGCGGTGCTGAGCCGCGTGTAGGCCTCGGCCGCGGCGTCGACCCCCTTGACCGGCTAGTCGAGCGCCTTCGCGGCGACCCACGGGTTGTAGTAGCCGAGCACGAGCACCGGCACGTCGTCGCCGGCGGCCGCACGCAGCCGTTCGAGGATGGTCGGCAGGTTCGTCTGCACGGTCTTCACGCCCGCGGCGACACAGGTCGTGTCGACGTCGGCCCCGGCGCGCACGCAGCGTAGGAGGTCGTTCCCGCCGATGTCGATGGTCACCAGACCGACCTCGCCCCTGCGGCTGGTGAGCAGCGACTCCGCCTGCTCGAGCTGGCTGCCCGCGGCGAAGTCGCACGTCCCGCCCTCGATGAGGGAGGTGGTCGTCTCGCCGCTGCAGCCGAGGTTCTCGACGGTGAGCTCGGCGCCGTCGGCTCCCAGCCGGCTCGCGGTGAGGGCCGGGTATGCCGTGTCGCGCAGCTCGGTGCCCCCCGGCTGGTATCCGGCGGCGAGGGAGTCACCGAGCGCGACGTAGAGCTTCTCGTCGGCTGCGCCCCCCGTGGGCGACGGCGAGTCGGACGGTGAGGCGGAGGCGCTCGGCGCCGTCGAGGGCGCCGTGGCGGCCTCGGGCTCGGGGTCCCCGCCGCACGCCGAGAGCGCCAGCGCCAGGGCGGTCGCCGCGGCGAGGATCGGGAGGGTCGTGCGGGTCATGGGGTCCTCGTCGGTCTCGGGGGTGCGGCCACCATCCTCCCCTTCCAGCGCACGGCATCCCCCCCGTGTTCCCTGCGCCGCGAACGGCGCGACAAGGACCCGGGCCACCGTTCGTGCGTCGGGCCCCGGGGGCGGACCCGGCGCCCTGCTCGTCGCTACCGTGGAGGGGTGAGCCCCCGCGTCCTGACCCCTGACGTGTGGCGGGCCCTCGAGGCCGCCCACGAGGACCGCGTCGACGGCGCGACCGCAGCCCACCGGGAGCGCCGCGAGGGCGGCCGCACCCACCCCGTCGAGGACTTCCTCTTCCGCTACTACAACAACTCCCCCGCCCGGCTGCGTCGCTGGCACCCCGGGCCGGGTGTCGTGCTCGAGGGCGCCGCGCTCCTCCCCCGGGCGTCGTGGACGCACTACCGCGTCGTCGGGGATGCCGTGCAGCTGGACGTCGGGTCCTTCCTCGTCGCCCGCGGGTCAGCCGTGGCGTTCGTTCGAGCCCTCCTGTCCGCCACGGCGTCCCGGCCCGCTCAGCTCGGCTGCTTCGGCCTTCACGAGTGGGCGATGGTGCACGGGCTCCCCGCCGACGACGTGCGGCACTCCGGGTGGCCGCTGCGGCTCGGTGGCGACGGCACCGACGCGGTGGTGGAGCGGCACGGCATCCGCTGCTCCCACTTCGACGCCTACCGCTTCTTCACCGACTCGGCCAGCCCCCGAAACACGTTGCGCCCCACCCGAGACAGCCAGGTCGCGATGGAGCAGCCGGGGTGCCTGCATGCCGGGATGGATGTCTACAAGTGGGCGTTCAAGCTGAGCCCGCTCGTGCCGAGCCACCTCGTCGCCGACGCGTTCGACCTCGCTCGCGAGATCCGCGTGCTCGACATGCAGGCCTCGCCCTACGACCTGCGCGAGCTCGGGTACGACGCCGTGCCGATCGAGACCCCCGACGGCAGGGCCGCCTACCTCGGACGGCAGCGCGACTTCGCCGAGCGCTCCAACGCCCTGCGCCTCCGCCTCCTCGCGGTGATCGACACCGGGGCGACCGCCGGCGCTGGTGGGGGGTCGCGCGCCCCGCGGCACGAAGGACCGGGCACCACGTCACGGTGACGCGGTGCCGCACGAGGTGCCGACGTCCCTGGCCGCGCTCACCGAGCGGGAGAGGGAGGTGCTCGTGCTCGTCGCCCGCGGGCTCTCCGATGCCGAGATCGGTCAGGAGCTGTTCGTCACCCCGGCCACCGCGAAGACCCACCTGAGTCGGCTGCTCCTGAAGCTCGGCGTCCGCGACCGGACCCAGCTCGTCGTGATCGCCTGTGAAAGCGGGCTCGTCGAGCCGCGCACTCCCTGAACCAGCCACTCGGCACGCGGCTGCCGCTCCCACGGCGACGACACGGTCGGGGACGTCACCGCGGGGCGACGCCCGCGCGGACCAGGCCGTAGGTGACCGACTCGACGAGGGCGTCCCAGCTGGCCTCGAGGATGTTGGCGGCGACACCGATCGTCGTCCACGAGGTGGTGCCGTCGGAGGTCTCGATGAGCACGCGTGTCACGGCATCCGTGCCATGGGCCGCGTCGAGGATGCGCACCTTGTAGTCGATGAGCTGGAGGTGGCGGATCTCGGGGTAGGTCGCCGACAGGGCCACGCGCAGCGCGTGGTCCAGGGCGTTGACCGGGCCGTTGCCCTCCCCCGTCTCGACGTGCCGCTGCCCGTCCGCACGCACCTTGACCGTCGCCTCGCTGAGCGCGTCCTGCGAGCCGCGGGCGTCGGTGATGACCCGCCAGGACTCGACCTCGAAGAAGTCGGGCAGGGCGCCGTCGATCTCGTGCCGCAGCAGCAGCTCGAACGAGGCGTCGGCGGCGTCGAAGGTGTAGCCGCGCAGCTCCTTCTCCTTGACCGTGTCGAGCACCCTGGCGAGGGTCGCGCGGTCGGAGTCGTCGGTGGGGTCGAGGTCGAACCCGAGCTCGCGTGACTTGAGCTCGATCGACGCCCGGCCGGCCATGTCGGAGACGAGCATGCGCATGTCGTTGCCGACGTGCTTGGGATCCGTGTGCTGGTACAGGTCGGGGTCGACCTTGATCGCGCTCGCGTGCAGGCCGGCCTTGTGGGCGAAGGCGCTGGACCCGACGTAGGGCTGGCGGGAGTAGGCCGGCACGTTGGTGACCTCGGCGATCGCGTGGGCGATCCGGGTCGACTCCTGGAGGCGGTGCGGCTCGAGGAGAGACAGGCCCTTCTTGAGCTGGAGGTTCGCGACGACGGTGAGGAGGTCGGCGTTGCCGGTGCGCTCGCCGTAGCCGTTGACGGTGCCCTGCACATGGGTCGCGCCGGCGTCGACCGCTGCCATCGAGTTGGCCACGGCGCAGCCGGTGTCGTTGTGGCAGTGGATGCCGATCCGCGCGCCGGTCGCGCCCACGACGTCGTGGACCACGTCGGCGACCTGGTCTGGCAGCATCCCGCCGTTGGTGTCGCACAGGGCGATCACCTCGGCGCCCGCCTCGGCCGCGACCCGCACGGCCTCCAGGGCGTAGTCGCGGTCGGTCTCGTAGCCGTCGAAGAAGTGCTCGGCGTCGAGGAAGACGCGGCGACCTTCCGCGCGCAGGAAGGAGACGGTGTCGCGGATCATCTCGAGGTTCTCCTCGAGGGTGGTGCGTAGTGCCCGCTCGACGTGTCCGGTGTGCGACTTCGCGACGAGCGTCACGACCTGGGCCTGGCTGTCGAGCAGTGCGGCGACGAGCGGGTCACGGTCGGCGCGGCCGCCGGCGCGGCGGGTGGCGCCGAAGGCGGCGAGCGTGGCGTTGCGCAGGGTGAGGTCACGCGCGGCCCGGGCGAAGAACTCGGTGTCCTTGGGGTTGGCCCCGGGCCAGCCGCCCTCGATGTAGCCCACACCCAGCTCGTCGAGGTGCCCGGCGATGGCGAGCTTGTCGGTCACGGAGAGGTTGAGCCCCTCCTGCTGGGCGCCGTCGCGCAGGGTCGTGTCGTAGACGTGGAGGTCGGTCATCGGTGCTTCACCCGGATCGGTCTGCCGGTCACCCGGCGTCGTGTGCCCCGGCCCGTGAGGGCCGGGGCGATGACGTGTGCTGCTGCGTCCATTCTCGGGCCAGCGGTGCGGTCGTGCCGCCCGGGGTGGGGGCGGACGACCTCTGCTCCCCGGTCACGCCGCGCCCGCGACGCTCCCGACAAGCAAAAGACCCCCCGGGTGCGGGAGGTCTGCGCGACGAGGAGTTCTCGTCGCGCTAGCCGATAATGAGCGTGGCGGTGGCCACACGGAGCGTCACGCGAGCAGCCTCCCACGCAGAGGGCCCCGCGGCACACCTCCCGTCCACATGCTGGCCGGATGCCGTGCGCCGGGTCCCCGGCCGCCCCGGTCAGCCACCCATCGGGTGGGCCCGGAGGAACGAGGCGATCGCCGTCGCCACCTGCACCGGGTGGGTCCGTGCCAGGGAGTGGTCGGCGCCGGGGAGGTGCTGCTCGGTGTCGCGCCGCCAGTCCGGCCCGACGATGCGTCGCATGAGGAGATCACGTGCGCTGTCGGTCCCCCTGGTGCGGTGCTGCTCGACGCGCTCCGCCACGAACTCCCGGGCTCCGCGGCTGTGCATCGGCGGCGGCTCGATGAGCGTCAGGGTGTGCACGAGGCCCGGAGCCGACGCGGCCAGCCGCATCGCGATCGCGCTGCTGCTGGACAGCCCCACGACGTGAGCCCGGCTGATGTCGAGCGCGGCGAGCAGCTGCTCGCCGTCGCGCGCGTCGCGCTCGATCGACCCCGGACCCTGCGCCGGGGTGCTGCCGGCATAGCCGCGACGGTGGTACAGGACGACCCGGAAGCCGTCCAGGACGGGCTGTTGGGCGACGGGCAGCAACTCGTCGGCGGTCAGCGCTGTCTGCACCAGGACGAGCGGTTCGCCCGACCCGCGGACCGCGACCGCCAGGACGGCATCCGGCAGCGACACCCGACGCCACGTCACACCGGCCACGCCTTCGCACTCCGTCACGGCCGTCGCTCCACGGCCCCACCGACGGTCCACCACCGCGCCGGCGTCGCGTCACCGGGCGGGCCGCGGGAGACTCGGAGCTCCGGTGGCCGGTGGCCGGTGGCCGGTGG
>DATITJ010000064.1:0-3696 GCA_035467935.1 Ornithinibacter sp. | reverse complement strand
GGCATACACCTCGTAGGAGCGACCGCTCTCGCTGCGGGGGAACTTCCCGCCGATGTAGAGCTTGTACGTCTTGCGGACGTCGACCCGGGTGCTCACTTGCCGGCTCCCGTCGTGACGTAGGCCTCGAGGCCGTGGCGGCCGCCCTCGCGGCCGTAGCCCGACTCCTTGTACCCGCCGAACGGCGAGGTCGGGTCGAACTTGTTGAACGTGTTGGCCCAGACCACGCCGGCGCGCAGCTGGTCGGCCATCCAGAGGATGCGGCTGCCCTTCTCGGTCCAGATGCCGGCGGAGAGGCCGTAGGGGGTGTTGTTCGCCTTGGCGACGGCCTCGGCGGGGGTGCGGAAGGTCAGCACCGAGACGACCGGCCCGAAGATCTCCTCCTGGGCGATGCGGTGCGTCTGGCTCACCCCGCTGAACACGGTCGGGCGGAACCAGAAGCCGTTGCTCGGCAGGTCGCACCCGGAGTCCCAGCGCTCGGCTCCCTCGGCCTCGCCGACCGCGACCATCTCCTCGATCCGGTCGAGCTGCTTGCGCGAGTTGATGGCGCCGACGTCGGTGTTCTTGTCCATCGGGTCGCCGATGCGCAGCGTCGCGAGGCGGCGCTTGAGGCGGCGGTCGACCTCGTCGGCGATGCTCTCCTGCACCAGGATCCGGCTGCCGGCGCAGCACACGTGGCCCTGGTTGAAGAAGATGCCGTTGACGATGCCCTCGACGGCCTGGTCGATGGGGGCGTCGTCGAAGATGATGTTCGCGGCCTTGCCGCCCAGCTCGAGGGTGGCCCTCGTGCGGGTGCCGGCGATCGAGCGGGCGATCATCTTGCCGACCGCGGTCGAGCCGGTGAACGCGAGCTTGTCGATGCCGGGGTGGTCGACGATGGCCTGGCCCGTGGCGCCCGCGCCGGTGACGATGTTGACGACACCCGGCGGCAGCTCGGCCTGGCGGCACACGTCGGCGAAGAGCAGCGCGGTGAGCGGGGTGGTCTCGGCCGGCTTGAGCACCACGGTGTTGCCGCAGGCCAGGGCCGGCGCGACCTTCCACGCGAGCATGAGCAGCGGGAAGTTCCACGGCACGATCTGGCCGACGACGCCCAGCGGCCGGGGGTCGGGGCCGAGCGAGGCGTGGTCGAGCTTGTCGGCCCAGCCCGCGTGGTAGAAGAAGTGCGCCGCGGCCAGGGGGAGGTCGACGTCGCGCGCCTCCTTGATCGGCTTGCCGTTGTCGAGGGTCTCGAGCACGGCGAACTCGCGGGCGCGCTCCTGCAGGATGCGGGCGATGCGGAAGAGGTACTTGCCGCGGTCGGCGCCGCTCATCCGTGACCAGACGCGGGTGTAGGCCGTGCGGGCCGCGCGGACGGCCGCGTCGACGTCGTCGGGGGTCGCCTCGGAGACCTCCGAGAGCACCTCCTCGGTGGCCGGGTTGACCGTCTTGAAGGGGGTGCCGCCGGTGGCCTCGACGAACTCGCCGCCGATGAACAGGCCGTAGCTGCTCGCGATGTCGACGACGGCCCGCGACTCGGGTGCCGGGGCGTACTCGAAGGGGGACCTGTCTTTTCGTTCCTCGATCCGTGGGTGCTCGGTCGCGGTCAGGTCAGTAGAGGCTGGGGGCGTCGTCGGCGACGTAGTCGCCGCCGGAGTAGGCGCCGGTCCGCATGCGCTGGCGCTGGAGGATCAGGTCGTTGAGCAGGCTCGAGGCGCCGAAGCGGAACCAGTGGTTGTCCAGCCACGCCTCGCCCGCGACCTCGTTGACCGTCACGAGGAACTTGATGGCGTCCTTGCTCGTGCGGATGCCGCCCGCCGGCTTCACGCCGACCATCTCTCCCGTGGCCTCGTGCCAGTCGCGCACGGCCTCGAGCATGACGAGGGTGACGGGCAGGGTCGCGGCGGGGGAGACCTTGCCGGTCGAGGTCTTGATGAAGTCGCCGCCGGCGAGCATCGACAGCCACGAGGCGCGGCGGACGTTGTCGTAGGTCACGAGCTCGCCGGTCTCCATGATCACCTTGAGCCGGGCGGTGCCGCACACGGCCCTGACCTCGGCGATCTGGCGGAAGACGGTGAGGTAGTCACCGGCGAGGAACGCGCCCCGGTCGATGACCATGTCGATCTCGTCGGCACCGGCGGCCACGGCATCCGCGGTGTCGGCGAGCTTGACCCTCATGCTGGCGCGCCCGCTCGGGAAGGCCGTGGCGACGGCGGCGACCTTGACGTCGGCGTCGCCCAGCGCCTCCTTGGCGGTGGCGACCATGTCGCCGTAGACGCACAGCGCGGCGGGGCGGGGCGTCGTCATGTCGGTGGGGTCGGGCACGAGGGCCTTCGTGGCCAGGCCGCGCACCTTGCCGGGGGTGTCGGCGCCCTCGAGGGTCGTGAGGTCGATCATCGAGATGGCGGTGTCGATGGCCCACGCCTTGCTCGTCGTCTTGATCGAGCGGGTGCCCAGGCCCGCGGCCCGCTCCTCGCAGCCCACCTGGTCGACGCCGGGCAGGCCGTGCAGCCACGAGGTCAGGGCGGAGTTGGTCAGGCGGGACACACCGAGGAGGTCTCGGGCGCGCGCCGTGGGATCGACTGCGGTGGCGGTGCTCACCGGTCGAGTCTAGGGGCGGGTGGCGGCCTCGAGGTCGGCGCGGATGCCGGCCAGCCGGTCGGCGGCCCGCCGGCGCGCCCCGCTCAGGTCGTCACCGGTCACCGGCTCGACGACCTCGAGGTAGACCTTGAGCTTGGGCTCGGTGCCCGACGGCCGCACGATGACCCGCGAGTCGTCGGCGAGAAGGTAACGCAGGCCCTCCGTCGGGGGCAGCCCGCCGTCACCCCGCGCCAGGTCGTCGGCCCTGGCCACGTCGACCCCGGCGACCGCCGTCAGCGGCGTCGCGCGCAGGCGCCCCATGATCGTGCCGATGAGCGAGAGGTCCTCGACCCGCACCGCGAAGGCGTCGGTCGCGTAGACGCCGTGCTCGCGCGCCAGGTCGTCGAGCCGGTCGAGCAGGGAGCGCCCGTCGGCCTTGAGCGTCGCGACGAGCTCGGCGACGAGCAGCGCCGCCGAGACGCCGTCCTTGTCGCGCACCCGCGCCGGGTCGACGCAGTAGCCGAGCGCCTCCTCGTAGCCGTAGCGCAGCCCGGGCACCCGCCCGATCCACTTGAACCCCGTCAGGGTCTCCTCGTGGCGCACCCCCGCGGCCCGGCACATCGCCGCGAGCAGGCGCGAGGACACGATCGAGCTGGCGAACACGCAGTCCGCCGAGTCGGCGACGACCCCGCCGGCCGCACCCCTCGACAGCACGTGCGAGCCGAGCAGCGCACCCACCTCGTCGCCCCGGAGCATGCGCCACCCGCCCGGGCCGGGCACGGCCACGGCGCAGCGGTCGGTGTCCGGGTCGTTGGCGATGACGACGTCCGGGGAGGTCTGCTCGGCGAGGTCGAGCGCGGCATCCATCGCCCCCGGCTCCTCGGGGTTCGGGAACGACACCGTGGGGAACATCGGGTCGGGCTCGGCCTGCGACGCGACCGGGATCGGCGCGGCGTAGCCCGCCCCGACGAACGCCTGCCGCACCGTCTCGGACCCCACCCCGTGCAGGGCCGTGTGCACGACGGTGACGTCGCGCGGGCTGTCCGGCGAGACGACGGTGACGACGTCGGCGAGGTAGGCCTGCAGCACGGAGTCGTCGAGCGTGTGCCAGCCGTCGTCCGGCATCCGCACCGACGCGACCGA
>DATITJ010000063.1:0-1771 GCA_035467935.1 Ornithinibacter sp. | reverse complement strand
GCACGACACCCGCACGGCGGTCACGCTCGGGCTGCAGCGCTCGGGGCGGATCATCACCTCGGCGGCGCTGCTCATGGTGATCGTGTTCGCCGGCTTCGCCGCGGGCGACCTCCTCATCATGAAGCAGATGGGCGTGGCCCTCGTGCTCGCGATCGCCATCGACGCCACCCTCGTGCGGATGCTGCTCGTCCCGGCGACGATGTCCGTGCTCGGGTCGGCCAACTGGTGGGCGCCGCGCCCGCTCCGCCGACTGCACGATCGCTGGGGCAGCACCGAGTGAGCACGGTGCGACCCCTCACGACGCTCCAGGAGCTGGTGGAGGCGACCGGGGGCCACCCCGTCGCGGTCCTCGACGTCGGTGCCGGGTTCGTGGCCCCCGCGTATGCCGTGGGCACCGGTCCCGACGCCACCGTCGCCTTCCACCGGCGCTCGGACCACGGCGTGCCGGGGAGCGCGGCGATCGGCACGGCGTCCGGCCTCGCGGCGCTGCTCGACGCCCCGGAGGTCCGCTCCTGGGTGACCGGCGACGGCAACCGCCACCTCAGCGTCCCGCGGGGCCTGGTCGGGGTGGTCCAGGAGCGGCTCGACCTCGGCAGCCGGGGCGGCGAGTGGGACTGGATGTGGACCCGCCACGCGCCCCCGGTCGTGCCCGGCGAGGAGCAGGTCGCCGAGCTCGAGGCGAGCACCCGGGACGAGGCCGAGGCCTTCCTCACGGCACACAGCCCGCGCACCCACGGGCAGCCGTTCGCGCGCGCGGCCCAGCGCTGGGTCGGCGTGCGCGACCCCGACAGCGGCGCACTCGTGGCGCTGGGCGGCAGCGAGCCGAGCGCGGGTGGCACCCCGACCCTGGCCGGCATCGCCGTCGCCACCGACCGGCGCGGCGAGGGCTGGGGGGCCGCGGTCACGGCCCACCTCACGCGTCTCGCCGTGACCGAGACGGGCGCCTGTGCCCTCGGGATGTTCGCGGACAACGCCGTCGCCCGGCGGGTCTACCAGCGGCTCGGGTTCATCACCGGAATGGAGTGGACGAGCCGCTGGTTCGGGTGACGGCGGGAGCGGGGGGTCAGGCCTCGGGGGGGCCCGGGTCGGCCTTCGGCTCGGATGCCGGGGGCCGGCTGTCGATGCCGGCCTCCTTGCGCTGCTCCGGGGTGATCGGGGCCGGTGCGTCGGTCAGCGGGTCGTAGCCGCCGCCGGACTTCGGGAAGGCGATGACGTCGCGGATCGAGTCGAAGCCGCCGAGCAGCATGACGATGCGGTCCCAGCCGAAGGCGATGCCGCCGTGCGGCGGGGCGCCGAACGCGAAGGCGTCGAGGAGGAAGCCGAACTTCTCCTGGGCCTCCTCGGCCGACAGCCCCATCACCGCGAAGACCCGCTCCTGCACGTCGCGGCGGTGGATACGGATCGACCCGCCGCCGATCTCGTTGCCGTTGCAGACCATGTCGTAGGCGTAGGCCAGCGCCGGGCCGGGGTCGGTGTCGAAGGTGTCGAGGAACTCGGTCCGCGGCGAGGTGAAGGCGTGGTGGACCGCGGTCCACGCACCCGCGCCGACGGCCACCTCACCGGCCGCGACGGCATCCGCCGCCGGCTCGAAGAGCGGGGCGTCGACGACCCAGAGGAAGCTCCACGCCGACTCCTCGAGGAGGCCGCACCGCTTGCCGATCTCGAGGCGGGCCGCGCCGAGCAGCGCGCGGGACGGCTTGGTGGCGCCGGCCGCGAAGAACACGCAGTCGCCCGGCTGGGCACCGACGTGCTCGGCGAGGCCGGCCAGCTC
>DATITJ010000062.1:0-2381 GCA_035467935.1 Ornithinibacter sp. | reverse complement strand
ACGTCGGCCGGGTCGGACTGCAGGAGGTGGAAGGCGATCCGCTGGGCGCTCTTGGGACCCACGCCCGGCAGCCTGCCGAGCTCGTCGATGAGGTCCTGCACCGCGCCTTCGTACACACTGCGAGCCTACGACCTCCCGGCGCCGCTGTCCCCCGCCGCCGCGCCCGGATCGTGCGCGCGCTCCGCCGGTCGCGGGACCGTGGCGGGGTCAGCCGCGGACGAGCGCGTAGTCGCCGGCCTCGTCCAGGGCCGCGGCGACCTCGTCGTCGGTGAGGTCGCGCTCGGCAGTGACGGTGACGACGGACTCGCCGCCGCTCACCACCTCGACCCCGACCTCGTCGACGCCCTCGAGGGCGGTGAGCTCCTGGGTGACGGCGTGGGCACAGTGGCCACAGGTGAGGCCGGTCGCACGGAACTGCTGGGTGGTGGCCACGGGGATCTCCTCGGGGTGGAGGGTCCGTCACGGACCCGGGTCGGTGGGACCGGATGCCGTCGGCACCCGGGGGCGTCAGAGGCCGACGGCCGCGCCGGACGCGCCGGGCGGGAGCTCGTTGTAGGCGTCGGCGCGCACCTGGCCGGACAGGCCGGCGATGGCGTCCATCACCTCGTCGGTGAGCAGGCGACGCGCCTTCCCGGCCGGCATCGCGGCATACGGCTCGGGGCTGATCGGGCGGCCGAACGAGACCCGCACGCGCGCCACCCGGGGGAGGCTCGCGCCGACGGGCTGCACCCGGTCGGTGCCGACCAGGCCGACGGGCACGATCGGCACTCCGGCGGTGAGGGCGAGCCAGGCGACGCCGGTGCGGCCCTTGTAGAGGCGGCCGTCGCGCGATCGCGTGCCCTCGGGGTAGATGCCGAAGGCGCGCCCCTCTCGCAGCACCAGCAGGGCGGCGTCGAGCGACTCCCGCGCCGCGCGTGAGGAGTGCCGGTCGACGGGGATCGCGTCGGAGCCCTCGAAGAATCCGCGCCGGATCGCCCCGCCCACCCCGGTGCCGGTGAAGTAGTCGGACTTCGCGAGGAAGCTGACCGGGCGGGGGGCGGCGATCGGGATCGCGAACGAGTCGATGAACGACAGGTGGTTGCTCGCCAGCAGGAGGCCGCCGGTGAGGGGGACGTTGGCCGTGCCGGTGATCGTCGGGCGCCACAGCAGCTTGGACAGCGGCGCGACGACCCCGTGGCTGAGGCGGTAGGACCTCGCGCTCACCTGGCGTCCTCGGAGATGACCGTGCCGCCGAGGAGCCGCTCGACGACGGGCACGCCCACGTCGGTGAGGTCGTCGAGCGACTCGTCGTCGTCGCTCACCGCGGTGTCGTCGACGACCCGTTCCTCGGGCTCGACCTGGCGCTCCTCGGCCACCTCGGCCTTCGCCCGCTCGAGGGGGCTCGCCCACGACGGGGCGGTCTCGGGGCGGGGTGGGGCGTCGGACCAGCTCGGGGGCTCGGCCCCGCCACGGGAGGAGGCCGGTCGCGCGCCGCTCGTGGTGGGCGGGCCGGACGCGGTCGATGCAGGCCGCACGGCCGACGTGGGCCGGGGTCCGTCGGCGGGGTCGGGAGGCGGCGGCCGGTCGTCGCCGGGGGTGGGCACGGGCGTCCGGCGGTCGCCGCCCGCGCCGGTGGTGTCCGGCGCGACGGGGGCCACCGGCGGCAGCGCGGCGGCACGCGAGGCCGCGGCGGCGTCGTCGGTCGGGACCCCCTCGATGCGCGCGTCGACTCCGAGGACGTCGATGAGGGCCTGCCGCACGTAGTCGGCGTGGGCGCCGCGGCGGAAGGTCTCGGCGAGGCCGACGGTCGAGATGCCGAGCAGCACGCGCTGGCCGTCGTAGTCGGCGACCTGGGCGTTCTGCGACACGAACGTCCACGTGACGCGCTTGTGCCGGCTCAGCCACTCGAGGACGTCGGGCCAGGACCGGCGCAGGGCGTCGGTGTCGAGCCCGCCCGGACCCCTGGGCTGCTGCTCGCCCGCGGCCGGGGCGGCAGCAGGTGCCGGCGGCTGGACCGGGACGGATGCCGGCGCTGGGGACCGGGCCGGCGCGGCCGCGGCCGCCGCGGGGGGCTCGTCGGCCCGGGCCGGCGAGGAGTCAGGCGGCTCGACGTCCGCGGGCTGCGGCGCAGAAGCAGCCGCAGGTGCAGGCGCAGGTTCCGGTGCAGGGGCAGGGGCAGGGGCAGGGGCCGGGCCCGACGGCACCGCAGGCGAACGCGCCGCCGCAGCGCGGGCAGCGGTCGGGTTGATCCACCGGGGTGCTCACCGCGCGAACAGCCCGCGGTGTTCGGTGCGAAGCAGGTCCTTCTGCACCTTGCCCATGGCATTGCGAGGCAGCTCGCTCACCACGAAGACCTGCTTGGGCACCTTGAAATTGGCGATCAGGGTGCGCAGTTGTGCCGC
>DATITJ010000061.1:0-2672 GCA_035467935.1 Ornithinibacter sp. | reverse complement strand
GGCCGGGCCGCCCGCGTGGGAGCAGGCCCGCCCCACCGACCGGCTCGCCCCGCCGCCGGTCGCGCCCCGGGTGCAGCCGCACCAGCTCCAGCCCGCGCCGCAGCACCTGCCGGGTCACCCGGGCCGGGCCCCCGGGCGGCCGGTGCCCGAGTCGGAGTCCGACTGGGACGCCGCCCGCCTGGGCCACGGCCCGTGGGGCGACCCCCGCATCGGGCGGCCGTCGCGCAGCGGCACGCTCCTCGCGCTCGTCGCCGTGCTCGCGGCCCTGTCTGCGCGGGCCCCGCTCGTCGCCGTGCTCGTGCTGGTCGGGTGGATGGCCCTGGCCCGCACCGCCGACCGCTCGGTGACGTCGCTCGTCATGCGGCGCCACGAGCGCGGCGCGCGGGGGAGCGACGTGGCCCTGGCGGTTGCCAGCAGCCCTTGGCACCTCGTGGTCGGCGCGCTCGGCGCGGTCGTCACGGTCGTGCTCCCGCTGCTCGTCGGCGTGTGCGCGATGTTCGCGACCTCGCTCGTGCTGGGCGGGCTCACCGGCTGGGACGTGCCGTCCGACGGCATCCTGCCGCTCGCCACCGCCGCGGTCTTCGCTGCGCTCACCGCCTGGTGGGGGCCGGGTGGCGCGAGCCTGCGCCGCGGCAGCCGCAGCATCGTGCGGGGCACGAGCCCCGGCGCCACCGCGCGCCAGGTCGCCGCCGCGGTGCTCCTCGTCGCGGCCGCGGCCCTCGTGGCCTCGGCCGTCGCCGCGGGCGATCCGTCGTGGTGGCCGCGCACGAGCCCGCCCGGCTGGGTCGACCAGGTGGTGCCCGCCCCGTGACCGTGCCCCCGAAGGGCCGTCGGTCCCGGTTCATGGTCGGCGCCGAGCCCACCGAGCCGATGCCGATGGCCGACCTGCTCCGCCGCACGCCCTACCGCCACACCCGCATCCCCGGCGAGGCCGCCGAGGACACCCAGGTGCGCGAGGCGCTCGACCTCGCGGTGCGCGTCGGCGAGCTCATGCTGCGCTGCGGTGCCGGCGCGCCCCAGGTGCAGGGCAGCGTCGCGGCGGTCGCGGCGGCGGCGGGGGTCGACCTCGTCGAGGTCGACATCACCCTGCAGTCCCTCATCGTCCAGGCGACGAGCGCGACCGGCCGGTCGCACACCCTGCTGCGCGTCGTGCGGGCGACCCGCCACGACTACGCCCGGCTCGTCGCCGTGCACCGCCTGGTGGAGGCGCTCACCGGGGGCGACCTCGACGTCGAGGGCGCGGCGGCCCGCCTGCGCGAGATCAAGCGGCATCCGCGCAACTTCCCGGTGTGGGCCGTCTCGGTCGCGAGCGCGTTCCTCGCCTCGGCCGTCGCGGTGATGATCGGGGCGAGCGCCCTCGCCGCCGTCGCGACGGTGCTCGTCGTGCTCGCCGTCAGCGGGGTCAGCCGCCTGCACAGCCGGATCGCCCTGCCCGAGTTCTACGCCAACGCCGTCAACGCGTTCGTCGCCACCCTCCTCGCGGGCCTGTTCTACGCCGTGAGCGCCGCCGCGGGGGTGGGCCTGCGCGAGCAGGACTTCGCGTTCATCATCGCCGGCGGCATCGTCGCGATGCTGCCCGGGCGCACCATGGCCTCGGCGATCGAGGACGTCCTCTTCGGGTTCCCGCTCACCGGTGCCGGCCGGCTGCTCGCCGTGCTGCTCGCGCTGCTGGGGCTGGTCATCGGCATCGGGCTCGGGCTGAGCGCGATGATCTCGATCACCACGATGCTGGGGTCGGACTTCGTCTCGCCCGACATCCTCGACCTGCGCCCCGACCAGGCGCCGGTCCTCGCGGCGGTCGGCGGTGCCCTCGTGGTCGGCCTCAGCGGCGCGGTCACGGTGCAGAACCGCCGTCGCCTCATCCTCCCCACCGGGTTGCTGTCCGTGAGCGCCGCCATCGTGGCCGCCCTGCTCGACCGGGTCGTCGTCATCGGCACGATCACCGCGACCGGTGTGGCGGCGGTCGCGCTCGGCCTCGTGGGCCGCTTCGTCGCTGGGCGGCTCGACGCGCCCTCGATGGTCCTCGTCGTGCCCGCGAGCTTCGCCCTCCTGCCGGGCCTGACGATCTTCCGCGGTCTCTACGAGCTCGTCGCGCAGGGCAGCCAGGCGGGGGCGCTGTCGGTGCAGGCCGGTCTGACCACACTGTTCGGGGCCGGCGCCGTGCTGCTCGCGATCGCGACCGGCACGGTGCTCGGCGAGATCATCGCCTCGCCCTGGGACCGCACGAGGGCCCGCCGGGGGCCGGTGGACGGCACCGAGGGGCTGCGGCCTTCCTGAGACGGGCGGTTGTCGGCTCGTGGCTGCTCTGCGTCCCGGAGCGCCACCCGCTCAACGGCGGCCGAGGGGCACGCCGGTGGGGGTACCGGCGGAGGCGACGACCCGGCATCCGGTGTCGGCCACGCAGCGACGTGTCACCTCTCTCGCCGTCGCTGTCCTCCTCGTGCCCCTCGCGGCCTGCGCGGGCAGCGCCGAGCCGTCGACCACCTCGCCCAGCGCCGTGGCCACGTCCGCGACGCCGACCCCACGCCGACTCCCGACGTGGTCGTGGCAGGGGCCGACTCGAAGCTCACCGCACTGGTGGGGGAGCTGTATGCCGGGAAGACGGGCGTCGCGGCCCAGGCCACGACGGGCGAGTGGAAGGCGGAGGAGGTCGCCGTCGTCACCGCCGGCGA
>DATITJ010000060.1:0-3405 GCA_035467935.1 Ornithinibacter sp. | reverse complement strand
CTTCATGACGTGCTTGTCCATCATCGCCGCGGATGCCGTCACCCCCGACCCGACGTAGCGCACGTCGGCGAGGTCGAGCAGGCCCTGGATGGTGCCGTCCTCGCCGAACGGCCCGTGCAGCAGCGGGAAGACGACGTCGACCTCACCGAGGGTGCGCGGCGGGGCCCCCGCCTCATGGACGACGAGGGTGCGGTCGGTCGCGCTCGTCGGCACGATGACGCTCGGCCCGGCGGTGTCGACCTGGGGCACGTGACCGGCGCTGAGGCGGAAGGCCTCCGGGTCGTCGGGCGCGAGCACCCAGTGGCCGTCCGTGGCGATGCCGACGGGCACGACGTCGTAGCGGTCGCGGTCGAGCGCCTCGAGGACGCTGGCCGCCGTCGCGCACGACACGGAGTGCTCCGACGAGCGGCCCCCGAAGACGAGGGCGATGCGGGTCCGGCGGGGCGCGTCCCCGTCGCGGGGGGGCTCGGGGCGGTGCTCGTCGGTGCTCATCGCCCGCGACTCTATCCGCTGGCCCGGTCCGATCCCGGATGCCGGGTGCCCACCGTGCGCGCCCCCGTCACCACCCACGGCATACCCTGACGCGGTGACCGAGACCCCCGACGGCCCCGCTCCCGGCGCGGCCGACCCGCACGGCCTGGCCCCAGCGACGCGCGTCGTCGCGCTGGGACGCGAGGAGGCCGCCCCCGGAGGCCAGGTGGGCGCGCCCCTCGTGCTCAGCTCGACCTACCACGCGGGCGGCGACGTCGTGTACGCCCGCTCGGGCAACCCCACGTGGAGCGCCTTCGAGGAGGCCCTCGGCGGCCTCGAGCGGGGCGACGCGCTCGTGCTGTCCTCGGGCATGGCCGCGGTGACGGCCGCCCTGTCACTCCTCCCCCACGGCGGCACCGTCGTCGCTCCCGACGCGGCGTACAACGGCGTCGTCGCGACCCTGGCCGCCCGGGAGGCCGAGGGGTCGGCCACCGTGCGCCGGGTCGACGTCACCGACACCGCGGCGGTGCTCACCGCCCTCGAGGGGGCCGACCTGCTCTGGCTCGAGTCCCCCACCAACCCGCTCCTGGAGGTCGCCGACCTCCCGGCGCTCCTCGGCGCGGCCCGCGAGCGCGGTGTGCTCTCGGTCGTCGACAACACGTTCGCGACCCCGCTGCTGCAGCGCCCCCTCGAGGACGGCGCCGACGTCGTCGTGCACTCCGTCACGAAGTACCTCGCCGGGCACAGCGACGTGCTCCTCGGCGCGGTCGTCACGGCTGGCACGGATGCCGGCCGGGCGTTGCACGAGCGCCTGGTCACCCACCGCACCCTCGCCGGCGCCATCGCCGGGCCGATGGAGGTCTGGCTCGCGCTGCGCGGGCTGCGCACGCTGCACCTGCGCGTCGAGCGCGCCCAGTCGAATGCCGTGGACCTCGCCGCCCGCCTCGCGACGCACCCGGCCGTCGAGCGCGTGCGCCACCCCGGCTGGGGCGGGATCGTCTCGATCGAGGTGGTCGGCGGCGCCGAGGCGGCCGACCGGGTCTGCGCGGCGACCCGGCTGTGGGTGCACTCGACGAGCCTGGGCGGGGTGGAGAGCCAGCTCGAACGGCGCCGACACATCCCGAGCGAGCCACCACAGGTGCCCGAGAACCTCGTACGGCTCTCGGTCGGCGTCGAGGACGTCGACGACCTCTGGCGCGACCTCGCGCAGGCCCTCGACCACGCCTGACCCGGCCGACCCCAGCGGTCGGGAGTGGAGACCACGCCGTGCGCGGGCCTCCGCGACGGCGCGTCGTCTGCCGTCGACGACCCGGGCCTAGGCCGTCTCGGCCTTGCGGGGCCGGGACAGCAGCGCCGAGACGACCTCCTGGGCGGTGCGGTCCTGCTGGATCATCGCGTCGACCTGCTCGATGATCGGCACGTCCACGTCGTTGTTGCGCGCGAGCTCGAGGATCGACGTGCACGACTTCACGCCCTCGGCGGTCTGCTTCGTGACGGCGACGACCTCCGACACCGCCATCCCCTGACCCAGGCGCACCCCGAAGGAGTGGTTGCGCGACAACGGCGACATGCACGTCGCGATGAGGTCACCGACCCCGGCGAGCCCGGCGAAGGTGCTCGCCTCCCCACCGAGCGCCGTCCCGAGGCGCATCGTCTCGGCGAGGCCGCGGGTGATGATCGAGGCCTTGGAGTTGTCGCCCATCCCCAGGCCCTCGGCCATGCCGACGGCGAGCGCGATGACGTTCTTGACCGCCCCGGCGATCTCGGTGCCGACGACGTCGCCACCGGTGTAGGGCCGGAAGTAGGGGGCGGCACAGGCCGCGGCCACGAGCTCGGCCATGGCGGGGCTGCTCGACGCCACGACGGATGCCGCCGGCTGCTTGACCGCGATCTCCCGCGCGAGGTTGGGCCCGGAGACGATGACGATCCGGTCGGGGTCGACACCCCCCACCTCGGCGATGACCTCCGACATGCGCTTGGTCGTGCCGAGCTCGACGCCCTTCATCAGGGACACCACCGCGCAGGACGCGGGCAGCGCCGAGCCCCACGTCGTGAGGTTGGCCCGCAGCGTCTGCGAGGGCACGGCGAGCACGACGATGTCGGCGCCGGCGCCGGCCTCCTCGGGGTCGGTCGTGGCCCGGATCGTGCTCGGCAGGCGGAGCTCGGGCAGGTAGTCCTGGTTGGTCCCCGCGTTGATCTGGTCGATGACCTCCGCCCGACGCCCCCACATCGTCACCGTGGTTCCGGCGTCCGCGAGCACGGATGCGAAGGCGGTGCCCCAGCTCCCGGTGCCGTAGACCGCTGCGCTCGTCATGAGGCCTCCTTCAGGGGGCGGGGCTTGCCGATGGCGGTCACGCCGTGGTCGAGGGGGTCGAAGCGGTCGAGGGGTGCCTTCTCGCCGCGCAGCAGCTCGAGCTCGCCGGTGAGGGCCGCCATGATGCGTGACATGGCCTCCGCGAGCACCTCGTGGGTGATGGTCAGGCCGTGCAGGTCGTCGAGGTGCACCGGGCGCCCCGCGCACACGCGCAACGTCTTGCGCGGGAGGAGCCGTACGGCCCTGCCGTAGGGCGAGAGCACCTCGTGGGCCCCCCACGTGGCGACCGGCACGACGGGACAACCGGTCTCCAGCGCCACGCGGGCCGCGCCGGTCTTGCCGCGCATGGGCCACAGCCCGGGGTCGCGGGTCAGGCTGCCCTCGGGGTAGATCGCGACGGTCTTGCCGGCCCGCACCGCGTCGACCGCCGAGCGGTAGGCGGCCACGGCCCGGCCCGACTCGCGGTGCACGGGGATCTGGTCGGCCTTGCGCACGATCCACCCGATGACCGGGACGCGGAACACCTCGATCTTGCCGAGGTAGCGCGGCGAGAAGCCGTGGTCGACGAGGAAGTGGCCGAGCACGAGCGGGTCGAGGTGCGAGTAGTGGTTCGTCACGAC
>DATITJ010000059.1:0-2186 GCA_035467935.1 Ornithinibacter sp. | reverse complement strand
GGGGGCGGCGCTCATCGCCCGCCGGGCCGGCTTCGCCAGGGTCCTCACCTGCGACGGCGGCGGCACCTCCACCGACGTCTCCGTCGTGCTCGACGGCGAGCCGACCCTCACGACCGAGGGCACCGTCGGCGCCTACCCGAGCAAGATCCCGATGATCGACGTCGTCACCGTCGGCGCCGGCGGCGGCTCCATCGCCTGGCTGTCCCCCGAGGGCGCGCTCAAGGTCGGCCCCCAGTCGGCCGGCGCCGACCCCGGGCCGCTCTGCTACGGCAAGGGCGGCACCGAGCCGACGATCACCGATGCCCACCTCGTGCTCGGGCGCATCCCCCCGCACCTGCTCGGTGGGGAGATCCCGCTCGACGTCGAGGCGGCCCGCCGCGGCATCCGTGACCTGGCCGCACGCCTCGGGCTCGACGAACAGCGTTGTGCCACAGGCATCCTCGAGATCTCCGCGTGGAACCAGGCCAACGCCCTGCGCCAGGTCTCGGTGAAGCGGGGCCTCGACGTGCGTGACTTCATGCTCACGACGTTCGGTGGCTCCGGCTCCCTGCTCGCCTGCCGGCTCGTCGACATCCTCGACCTCGCCGGGGTCGTCGTGCCGCAGAACCCCGGCAACGTCAGCGCCTTCGGCCTGCTGACCGTCGACGTCAAGAACGACTACGTGCAGACCCACGTCGCCCGCCACGCGAGCCTCGACCACGGGGCCGTCGAGAAGGTCCTCGACGAGCTCACCGCCAAGGCCGCCACCGCGCTGGACACCGAGGGCTTCGCCCGCGACGACCACCAGTACGTCCGCACCGTCGACCTGCGCTACTTCGGGCAGGCCTACGAGGTGCGCGTGCCCGCCGGCCCCGGCCGGGTGGACGAGGCGTATGCCGCGGCCGTCGCCGACCGCTTCCACGACGAGCACCGCCAGCTCTACGGCTACGACTTCCGCGACGACCCGCGCCAGCAGGTCGAGTGGGTCAACCTGCGGGTCACCGGCGTCGGGCCGATCACCCGCCCCGAGCTGCGCGAGATCCCCTCCCGCGTCCCCCCATCGACCAATAGGTCACTCGAGGGACAGGGCGGAGGGCTGGAGGCGCGCTCCACGCGCGAGGTCTGCTTCGACGCGGATGCCGGATACGTCACCACCGACGTCTACTGGCGCCCCGACCTGCGCGCCGGGGACACCTTCTCCGGCCCCGCGATCGTGGAGGAGTTCGGCTCGACCGCGCCCGTCCACCCCGGCTTCACCGTGCGCGTCGACGCGTACGGCAACCTCGTCGTCACCAAGGAGGCGCAGTGAACAGCGCAGGCCTGCCCACGGCATACGAGCACGGCAACCGGCTCACCGCCGAGGGCACGACCGTCGACCCGATCCTCGTCGAGATCGTCCAGGGCACCCTGGCGAGCGTCGAGATGGAGGTCGAGACCGCCATCGCCCGCACCTCTCGATCGCCGATGATCCGCGACGCGCACGACTTCCGCGCCGGCATCCACGACCGCCAGCTGCGCAAGCTCACCGGCCGGTCGTACTCCGCCCTCGTCCACCCGATCGTGCGCGACTTCCCCCTGGCGCAGATGCGCGAGGGCGACGTCTTCTTCCACAACGACGTCTACGAGTCGGAGGGCGGCATCGGCCACCTGCCCGACCTGTGCGTCACCGTGCCGGTCTTCCACGAGGGCGAGGTCGTCGCGTTCGTACTGGCGTTCGTCCACCACGACGACTTCGGCGGCGCCTGCCCCGGCTCCATGCCGAGCGGTGCGACGAGCGTGTTCGAGGAGGGCCTGTCGGTCCCCCCGATCAAGCTGTGGGACGCCGGCGTCCCCAACCAGGCCGCGCTGCGGATCATGACCCGCAACAGCCGGATGCCGGACAGCCTCGCCGCCGACCTCGACGCCGAGTGCTCCGCCTGCCTCATGGGCGCCCGCCGCCTGTCCGAGCTCTTCGCACGCTACGGGCGCGAGTCGATCGAGGCGTCGTTCGACGCGATCCTCGACGCGACGACCGAGACCTACCGCCGCGAGATCCTCGGCAAGATCCCCGACGGCACCTACGTCTGGGAGGACTACGCCGAGCACGACGGCGTCGACGAGCCGCGGCTGCACACCCAGCGGATCACGCTGACCAAGCAGTCGACGGGCGGCCCCGGACCCGGCGACGGCGGCCCGAAGCTCATCATCGACTTCACCGGCACCGGCCC
>DATITJ010000058.1:0-2186 GCA_035467935.1 Ornithinibacter sp. | reverse complement strand
GTCCGCCGGGCTCCCGATGAGCCCGTCCCCGTCCCACTCTCGGCACTCCTCCGGCGGCCCGCACCTGGTCGGACCTCCGCCTGTGGAGCACCCCGCATCCGCCCCACCTGTGGACACTTCGCGGCCCCGTCACGGCCCGTCACGGCGCGATCGAGGCGAGCAGGCCGGCGACGGTCGGGGCCACGCCGATGAGGAGGAAGGCCGGCAGCAGGCAGACGCCGAGCGGAATCGCAGCCGAGACGCCCACGCGTCGAGCAGCGTCCTCCGCCGCGGCCAGGGATTCACCCTCCAGCTCGTCGGCCAGCCGTTCGACGACATCGACGACCGATGCACCCGATGACTCCGATCGGACCATCGCCCGGGCCAGCGGGGCCAGTGCCTCGTCGTCGGACACCGACGTCCAGACCTCCTCCGGGGAGGAGCCCCACCGACCCCGGTCGATGACAGGCACGAGCCTGGCTGCCGCCGGCCCGGGCAGCGCATGGCACACCGCCTCCAACCCGGCCACCGGGTCGGCACCCGCGCGCAACGTCGCGGCGAAGAGGTCGACCAGGTGGGGCAGCTCGCGGGCCACCTCCTCGCGCTCACGGCGTACGGCGGCGGGCTCGGCACCCGCCAGCACGAACCACGCCGTTAACGCACCGCCCACGCCGGCCGCCAGGCCGAAGGACCCGCCGACGAACCCCCAGGCGGCCAGGCCCGCGCCGATCGCGACCACCGGGCGCAACGACAGCGTGCCTCGGCGTGGTGTCGCAGCCGCTGTCGGTCGCGGCGACCGCATCGGCGGCGGGAGCAGGACTACGACGGCCCATGCGGCGAGCACCGCAGCCAGCCACGTCACGGTGCGGCCGCCGCGTCGGCCAGCTGCTCGATCCACCAGAGGCCCAGCCCGATCAGGCCGAGGCCGGAGGCGAGGCACGCGAGCCCGACCGGCGTGGTCAGCAGGAAGCTCCACGGGTCGGACCCGGCGCCCGATCCCATCAGCAGCACCGCGAGCGGCAGCAGCGCCACCAGCCGTGCGGTCGCCCGCGCCGACGCCAGCTCGGAGTCGACGAGGCGGCGGGTGCGACGCCGGGCACGGATGCCTCGCGAGGTGCGGACGAGGGCTGCGGCCAGCCCGTGCCCCGAGTGGTGCGCAACCTGCCAGGCACCGGCCACCAGACGGAGGTCGGCGGCGCCCGGGCGGTCGCGGGCGAGTGTCCTCAGCGCTGCCGGAACATCGGCTCCGAGGTGGAACGCCTCGACCACCGGGCCGAGCGGCGGCCACTGCTGCCCGGCCGCCCGCAGGGCGGCGCCGGGAGGACGGCCCACCGCCAGCTCGGCGGCCAGGAGGTCGCAGACCTCCAGCACGGCCGCGGTGTCAGCTGCCCGCCGTACGCGGGGGCGCCACGACCCCGGCCAGGGGCGCGCCCGGCCCGCCGTACGGACGCCTGACGGTCGAGGCGGCCGCCGTCGCGGTCCCGGGACCAGCACGGCCACCGCTGAGGCGCACAGGGCGGCCGCCAGCCACGCGCTCACCATGCCGGCGTCTCCAGTCGTGCTGCCAACCGGGCGGCTGCCGGCCCACGCACCACCCGGTCACCGTCGAACGTCGCAGCCGTCCGCAGCACCACGAACCCGTCGGGGTCCCGAACGGGGACGGCCACCTCACGCACCCGACGGCGTCCGTCGGCGTCGCGGCCGAGGTGGAGGACCACGTCGAGCGCCGCGGCCAGCTGGCTGTGGGCGGCCCCCCGGGGCAGGCCGGCAGCGAGGGCGAGGGCCTCGATCCGCGCCGGGACGTCGGCTGCGGAGTTGGCGTGGAGGGTTCCGCAGCCGCCGGCATGCCCGGTGTTGAGGGCGGCGAGGAGCTCGACGACCTCGGCCCCGCGCACCTCCCCCACCACCAGTCGGTCCGGCCGCATCCGCAGCGCCTGGCGCACGAGGGTACGCAGGGTGATCTCTCCGACGCCCTCGATGTTGGGAGGACGCGCCTCGAGGGCCACCACGTGGGGGTGGTCGGGCCGCAGCTCGCTGGCGTCCTCCACCACCACGAGCCGCTCGGTGGGGTCGACGAGCGACAGCAGGGCCGACAGCACCGACGTCTTGCCGCTCCCGGTCCCGCCGGTGACGAGGAAGGCACACCGCGCCGCCACGACCTCGGCGAGCAGCACTGCCCCGGCCGGAGGCAGGGCGCCGGACGCGAC
>DATITJ010000057.1:0-6964 GCA_035467935.1 Ornithinibacter sp. | reverse complement strand
CTCGGCGATGGCCTTCATGACCCGGAGACCTGCGGCGTCGATCATGGGCGCATCCTATAACGCCGAGTTATCCGAGGGCCAGATCCGCCAACCCCGTGTGATGTCCGCACCCGGGCTCCGGCGGGTCGGGTGCTCGGCCGGCTGCCGGGGCGACCACCTGAGTTGCCCTGTGTCAACCTCCGCTGCTTCAGGCGGCTTCGTGAGCGTCCTGGTTGAGGACGAGTTGGAGGGCGTTGTGCTGGGCGGGGGTGTAGGCGAGGCCGTCTTGCCAGCAGCGCCAGATGATGTCTGCCCAGGCTCGCCCGAGGATGCGCACGGCGTGGGGGTGGTCGTGGCCTCGGGCTCTGGCGCGGTTGTACAGGTTCGCGGCCCAGGGGTTGGCGTGTCGGGAGTCGCCGGCGAAGTCGCACAGGGCGCCGCGCAGTTCCTTGTCGGCGGACCATCGGAAGGTGACGGCTTTGCCCTTGCCGGACTGGCGGGTCGAGGGTGCGACACCGGCCAGGCAGGCCAGGGAGTCGGCGGTGGGGAACCGGCCGCGGGCATCGCCGATCTCGGCCAGCAGGCGGGCTGCCCGCAGCATCCCCGAGCGGGGCAGGGACGTGACGACATGGGCGTCGGGGTGAACGTCGAGCTGCTCGGCGATCGAGTCGGTCAGGGCGGCGATCTGGGCGTTGAGGGCGTGCAGCACCGCGACGAACGCGAGCGTGACGGCTGCGTGTGCGTCGGCGTCGTGGTGGGTCGTGCCACGTGGTGCGGCGAGCAGTCGCTGGTGCAACACCTGAGGTGCGACGCGGCCGGAGTAGCCGACCTTGCTCAGCCAAGCCGCGAGCCGGTCGGGGCTGAGCCAGCCAGCCTTGGCCTGGGTGGTGAACCGCTCCAGGAATAGCAGGCTGACCTGGGAGTCGATCGCGGCGAACAGGCCTACGGCACCGGGGAACACGATCTGCAGGTGGGCCCGCAGCTGGTTGGCGGCGGCGACGCGGTGCTCGACCAGGTCCCGGCGGGCGCGCACCGTGGTGCGCATCGCGATGGTCGCCGGTGTGGAACGGGTCAGCGGGGTCAGGCGGCGCCGGTCGGTGCGGACCACGTCGGCCAGGACGTAGGCGTCGAACCGGTCGTCCTTGTTGCCGACCGAGCCGTATCGCGACCGCAGGTTCTTGAGCTGGTTGGGGGCGATCACCAGCACAACCAGCTCCGCGGCGAGCAGGGCCTCAACGACCGGTCCGTCGCCGCGTTCGATGCCGACCTCGAGCACACTGGCCTTCAGCAGCCGGGCGATCAGCCGCTTCAGACCGGCCGCGGTGTGCTCGATCATGAACCGGTCGCGCACCTCGCCGTCGGCGTCGAGGACGCAGACCGCGTGCTCGTCCTGGGCCCAGTCGACACCAGCGCAGACTCGCGCCGGGCCATCAATCGGGGTGACACTCATGTTGGTTTCCTCACTGTTGCACCAGTTGGAAGCCACCCGGTGGTCCCGGGACCCCGCAGCCGGTTGCTCACTGATCGGCGCTCATCGGCGCACAGCCCTGTAGCCGGTCTGGGTGTCCTGGGCCACCGGGCCCCGCTGAACTCAGGTTGGACCTCGAGGGTCGAGCACTCGTGGCGATGGCCCGGTGGGGACCAGGGGTGCATCAACGGCCCATACAGAACCACTGACAAGCCGATGGTGCACCAGTGAGCACCCGACTCCGGCGGGTCCGGGTCGGCCTCGGGTGCGAAGATCGTGCGTATGCCGGACGCCGCCGCGCTCGCCGCCCTCCTCACCTCCCACCCGGGCACCCTCGTGCTCACGGGGGCCGGGATGTCGACCGACAGCGGCATCCCCGACTACCGCGGCCCCGACGGCACCCGCCGCGTCACGCCGATGCAGCACGGTGAGTTCGTCGGCTCGAGCGAGGCGCGGCAGCGCTACTGGGCACGCTCGTTCATCGGCTGGCAGCGCTTCACGCACGCCGAGCCCAACGACGCCCACCGCGCCGTCGCCGACCTCCAGCGCGCGGGCGTGCTCGGCCCGGTCATCACCCAGAACGTCGACGGCCTGCACCAGGCCGCCGGCAGCCGCGACGTCACCGAGCTGCACGGCACGCTCTCCGAGGTCGTCTGCCTCACCTGCGACGACCGCTCCGACCGTGACCTCCTCCAGGCCCGCATGGCCGAGGCCAACCCCGGCTTCGAGGGCCTGGCGGAGGGCGCGGCCCCCGACGGCTCACGGGTCAGCAGCCAGATCCGCCCCGACGGCGACATCGTGATCGACGACGACGTCGTCGCCGGCTTCCACCTGCCGCGGTGCACGGTCTGCGGCGCCGACACCCTCAAGCCCGACGTCGTCTTCTTCGGCGGCTCCGTGCCGCGCGAGCGGGTCGACGCCTGCTACGCCCTCACCGACGCCGCCCCGGGCCTGCTCGTGCTCGGCTCCTCGCTCGCCGTCATGAGCGGCCTGCGCTTCGTGCGGCACGCGGCCAAGCGCGGCATCCCCGTCATGGGGGTGACCCGCGGCCCCACGCGCGGCGACGACCTGATGACCCTGCGCGTCGACGACTCGCTCGCCCCCACCCTCGGCGCGGTGGTCCGCGCGGGCGTGGCCGCCTGATGCCCGACCCGGGCCTCCCGGTGCCGGGCGACGCGTGCCCGCGCACGGCATCGGGCGGCCTCGTCCTGCGCGCCGCCACCACTGACGACCTGGCGGCGATGGCCGTGATCTACAACGACGCCGTCCTCACCTCGGTCTCGACCTTCGACGTCGAGCCCCAGCCGCCCGAGCTGTTCGCCGAGCGCGTCGCGTCGACCCGGCCCGGCGACCACGTCGTCGTCGCGCACGAGGGCGGCCGGCTGCTCGGGATGGCGTATGCCGCGACCTACCGCCCGCGTCCGGCCTACGACGGCACCCGGGAGACGTCGGTCTACCTCGCGCCCGAGGCCCGCGGGCGGGGAGTGGGCCGGGCGCTCTACGCCGAGCTGCTGCGCCGGGTCGACGCCGACGGCATCCACGTGTGCCTCGCCGTCATCGCCCAGCCGAATGCCGCGAGCGAGGCGCTGCACGCGGCCGCCGGGTTCGAGCGGGTCGGCACGCTGCGCGAGGTGGGCCGCAAGTTCGACCGCTGGGTCGACATCGCGTGGTGGCACCGCGTGCGGCCCTGACGGGGTCGGTTCGCCCACAGCGCCCGGCGTGGCGGGAGGTCCGGGCGTACGCTGCGAGCATGGGAGCGACGGGATCCGGGCCGTTCGAGAACGACGACGCACTCGACTTCCTCGACGCGCTCGAGCGCCTACCGGCCGGTGACCGTCCGGGCCGCGCGCTCGCGGCGCTCGACTCCGTGCTGCTGTCCACCGGCTACGTCGAGGCACCGGAGATGTGCGAGGCCGTCGCGGCCGCCGCCGCCGTGGGTGCGTCGGTCAACCCGACCGCAGCGGCCGACGAGCCCTACCTGCCGGCCTGGCTGACGGCATCCCCGCTGCCGGTCGGCGACGAGGAGCTCGTCGAGAAGTCGCGCCAGGTGCTGCGCCGGGCCGTGCGCTCGCAGGACAACGAGTGGTGGGAGCTGTGGGACGAGGCGGGGCTCGCGGACGACGTCGTGACGTCCTGCCGTCGCGCGCTGGCCTGGCTCGGCGACCGCGACGACTGAGCCGGGGTCGACCGACCCGGGTCAGATCCGGCGGAGCACCGCCGTGACCTTGCCGAGGATCGTGGCGTGGTCGCCGTCGATCGGGTCGAAGGCGTCGTTGTGCGGCATCAGCCAGACCTTGCCGTCCTTGCGCCTGAACGTCTTGACGGTCGCCTCGTTGTCGAGCATCGCCGCGACGATGTCGCCGTTGTCGGCGCTGGGCTGCTGGCGCACCACGACCCAGTCACCGTCGCAGATGGCGGCGTCGATCATCGAGTCGCCGACGACCTTGAGCAGGAACAGCGAGCCCTCGCCGACGATCTGGCGGGGGAGCGGGAAGACGTCCTCGACGACCTCCTCGGCGGTGATCGGCACGCCGGCGGCGATGCGCCCCAGCACCGGGACGTAGGACGCCTCGGGCCGCCGGTCGTTGATGCCGGTGACGTCGACGTCGTCGTGCTCGGCCGAGCCGCGGTAGCCGGGCTCGTCGCTCGCGGTGTCGGGGGAGATGACCTCGATGGCGCGCGGCCGGTTGGGGTCGCGGCGCAGGTAGCCCTTGCGCTCGAGCGCGGACAGCTGGTGCGCGACCGAGCTGGGGGAGGTCAGGCCCACCGCGTCGCCGATCTCGCGCATGCTCGGCGGGTACCCGCGGCGGTCGATGGAGTTGCGGATCACCTCGAGGACCTTGCGCTGCCGGTGGGTGAGCGCCCCGCCGTCGCCGCGGTCCGGCATCTCGTGGATGTCGGCGTTCCTCGGACGTGCCATGTCGACCCCTTCGGTGTCATCAGTGCGCCGTGTCAAGGCGCCATGTCGATCGGACCACTGCTCCGGTCTCCGTCGGAGCCCGGTCTTTGCGCAGGTCAGGCCGACTGTCGGTGCCCGTCGGCAGGATCTCCTGCATGAGGACAGCGTACGAGTCTCGTACACACAATTCAAACATTTCTTCGAGGTGTGTCTTGAAGGAGTCGAACATCCGTGCTAGAACTCGTACAGACGTTCTATCGAACACCGGTTCGACGGTGGCCCTGGCCGCCGGGATGGAGGACAGCATGAGTGCAGTTGCGTGGGACCCCGCACACATCGGTGGCTCGCCCTTCGATGACGCAGGCCTGGGGTATGCCGGTCGGTCGGCGCCCCGTCGGCCGCACCTCGTCGTCCTGCCCGGGGGTGGGCAGGGTGGCGCCGCCACCAGCGGGGCGCACATCACCCGCCGCGGTCGCCTGGCCCTGCTCTCGCTCGTCGTGGCGCTGGCCGCCGTCCTCGGGATGGTCGGCCTGCGCGGGGCCGGCGCCGCCGAGCAGGTGCGCACCGTGACCGTCGGAGCGGGCCAGACCCTCTCCGAGGTGGCCGCCGCCCAGCTCCCCGACCTGTCGCTCAGCCAGGGCATCCTCGCCATCCAGCTCGCGAACGGCCTGAGCACCGCCCAGGTCAGTGCCGGCCAGGAGCTCGTGATCCCGCGGGGCTGACCCGCACCCTCGCGCCGGCGCGTCCTCCCGGCCGGCGCGACCCACAGACCTGAGTCCCTCGACCCGACTCAGAACGCCGAAGGGCGTCGCCCCCGTGCAGGGAAGCGGCGCCCTTCGTGCCGTCCCTCCCCGGGGCGCCTGCTGTCCCTACCCCGACGGCGTCTCGACGACGAGGTCGAGGGGGCGCTCGAGGAAGGCCGCGAGGCGCTCGGCCGCCGCGCCGACGGCATCCCTCTCGTCGACGCCCAGTGGCACGTCCGACGACACGCTGACCCGCACCCCGCCCGGTGACACCACGCGCTTCCAGGTGCCGACGTCGTCCCCGCCCACGACGACGATGCCGCCCCCGGCCTCCGAGAGCAGCCGGCTGCGGGCGACTGCCGGGTCGCGGCGGGGGAAGCCCGTGCTCGCGTAGGTCAGGCACACCTCGTCGAACGTCGGGAGCAGGTGCGCCGCGTGCGCCCGGGTCGTGCGCGCCGGCACCCGCGGGTCCACCCACAGCACCTGTCCGTCGACCACGACGCGCTCGAGCTCGCCGGAGAGCTCGGCCAGGGCGGTGCGCGCCTGTCCCAGGGTCAGCGTCGACCAGCGCCCGAGGTCGCGCTCGGATGCCGGGCCGTGCCCGGCGACGAACCGTCGCGCCAGCTCGCGTCGCGCGTCGGCACCCTCGAGCGAGTCCGGTGGCCCGGAGGGGATCACCTCGTCGACGAGGACGTAGGTGTGCTCCGCGCCCCGGGAAGGTCCCGAGCAGATGACCGCCCGGAGCTCGGCGGTGAGCAGCAGGTGACCGACCTGCTCGCCCGAGGTCGGCAGCCCGGCCGCCCCGAACGCCGCCGCGACCTCCCTGCGCACCAACGGCGTCGGCCCGGCGAGCACCGACTCGAGCACCGCCAGCGCCTGCACGGTCGTCGTGTCGTCGAGCCCGAGGCCGCGGTGCCGGCCGCCCAGCGAGGACTCGACCCGGGCGGCGGTGGCCCGCTGCACCCACCGCAGGTCCTCCGGGGCGATGAGGTGCCAGGTCGGCCGGAGGACGTGCGTGCGCACCCAGCCGCCGGCGGCCTGCTCGGCGAGGACGCCGGCATACGTCGTGCCCGGGCGCAGCCGCATCGCGAGCGACCAGGCGGCGAGCGGTGCGTCCTGCGCCTGGACGCAGCCGAGGAGTCGCACGGCGTGCGCGCCGCAGCGCAGGGCCGGACCGGTGACTCGTTGGGCGGCCAGGCGGCGCCGGTGGACGTCACGCAGGGTGCGGGCTGCCATTGCGACATCGTCGCACCGGGCACCGACGATCGGCCGAACGGACGACCGCTGGGTCGACCGACCATCCAGTCCTCGAGCACCGCACGGCCTGTCGCGCCCGATGGCCGACAGGGTGTCACGCGCCGGGAGCACACTGGAAGGCATGAGGACCCGTCGTCGCCCGGCTGCACGACTGAGCCACCACCCGGTCGTCCACTGCGAGGGCTCCGGCCGCTGGCACTGGTCGTGCGGCTGCGGCGCCCGCGGGTCCTCCTCGCCCGGCGAGTGGCACGGAGCGCTCACCGCCGCGCTCGTGCACCAGAGCCAGGTGCCGGGGGAGTAAGACCTACGACCCGGGGGACTCAGAGGGTCTCCGGGCCGTATGTCGTCGCAGCCGCCGCCTCCATCTCTCGCCGGGTGGCGCGCACGGCGCGACGACGCACTGGGCACGGGGCCGCGCACCGGATCGTCGGGCGCGGCCCCGCGTCAGGGGTGCCCGGCCGATCCGCCTCAGCGACCTCCCGCGCCGCCGTCCCGCGCCGTCGTCCCGCGCCGCCGTCCCGCGCCGACGCTCCCCAGACCCCACGTTCCTGGGAATCGCCGCTGGACGTCCCGCGTTGTGCAGTGATGTAATGAAGTAATCACTGCGAGGAGAACGAT
>DATITJ010000056.1:0-1796 GCA_035467935.1 Ornithinibacter sp. | reverse complement strand
GGGGCCGTGACCGTCCGGTCCGGCGCGTAGCCGGCCCCCGTGACGGTGCAGGAGCCGGCCCCGGTCCAGCCCTCGACGACCGCCATCTCGTTGCGGGTGAGGGTGCCGGTCTTGTCGGTGCAGATGTAGGTCGTCGACCCGAGCGTCTCGACCGACTCGAGGCGACGGACGAGGGCGTGACGCTCCGCCATCCGCTGCGCCGCCCGCGACAGCGACAGGGTCACCGTGGGCAGCAGTCCTTCCGGCACGAGCGCCACCGTGACCCCGATCGCGAGCAGGAAGCTCTCCGTGGCCGTGCGCCCGAGGAGCACCGAGACGCCGAAGAACACCACACCGACGGCCACCGCCGTGCCGGCGACGACCCGCACCACGCGGTCGAGCTGGTGCGCGAGGGGGCTGCGCGGGCGCACCGCGCTCTGCGTCGCCGCCGCGATGCTCGCGAGCCGGGTGCCGCCGCCCGTCGCGACGACGACGGCATCCCCGTGCCCCTGCACGACGTGGGTGCCGGCGTGCAGCGTCTCCCCCGCGGCGCGGACCGTGGCCACGCTCTCACCGGTCAGCATCGACTCGTCGACGCTCACCTGCGTGCTGTCGAGGAGCTCGAGGTCGGCCGAGACCCGGTCCCCGGCCTCGAGCACCACGACGTCCCCGGCGACGAGGTCCGCGGCGTCGACGACCTGGGGCCGTCCGTCACGCCGCACGGTCACGCGCCGCGGCAGCAGGTCCCGCAGCCGCGCGGCGGCTCGCTCGGCACGGTGCTCCTGGGCGAACGCGAAGGCCCCGTTGAGCAGCACCACGATGGCGATGGCCACGGCCAGCGTGGGCATCCTGGCCCACCACGCCAGCGCAGCGGCGAACCACAGCATCAGCGCGAAGAAGTGCACCATCTGCCGCGCGAGCTCGCGCAGCGAGTGGGGGCGCGGCGGGGGCGGGAGCCGGTTGGGCCCGTCGGCGACCAGGCGGGCGGCGGCGACCGCGGTGCTCAGCCCGCCCGACGGCGAGGAGGGGTACGGCCGGACCCGGTCCGCCCGGTCGTCAGGGGCTCGCGGCGGGACCCTCTGCGCCACGCTCCCCACGATACGCACGGCCGACGAGGATCCTGCCGCCCGAGAGACACAGGCGACTCCCGCCCCCTCCCGCGCGAGGGACCGTCGCCATGAGTGCCGAAGAGGCTGCCTCGCGACCACCTCCGAACTCATCGCGAGGAGTCACGGCATCCCGCGGCGGCGGCCGTGGGTGCGCGGGGCGTCGTACCCACCCCGGGGCGGCACCATCTCGGCCCGGATGCCGAGCAGCCGAACCGCTCGCTCGTCCTCGAGCCGGCGGTAGAGGGCGAGGGCGGTGCCGGCGATGGCGCCGGCGTCCGACGTGGGAACGGCGAGCTTGCGCGACCGGTTCACGGTGAAGAACGGGGCGAACCGCACCTTGAGGTGCACGCGCGCGCAGGCACGGTCCTCGGCGCGGAGGTCGTCGACGACCCGGGCCGCGAGCGCCTGCAGGGCATGCTCGACGTCCTCGGGCGTCACGAGATCCTGCTGGAAGGTCGTCTCGCGCCCGTGGGCCCGGGCCACCCACGGGGTGTCGTCCACGGTCGCGCTGCCCTCGCCACGCCCGAGATCGCCGATCCACGGGCCGGTCCTTGGCCCGAACTCCCCTGCCAGCAGGGCCTCGTCGGCCCCGGCCAGCGCCCGCACGGTGGCGATGCCGAGCGCGGCCAGGCGCTGCGAGATGCGCGGTCCGACGCCCCACAGGTCCGCGGTCGGGCGCTCCCCCATGACCTCGAACCACGTCTCGCG
>DATITJ010000055.1:0-2506 GCA_035467935.1 Ornithinibacter sp. | reverse complement strand
ACTGCCGCGCGGCGCACCGCCGAGATCACCTGCTCCGACGGGGCGCTCTTGCGGACGAGTGCGGACGCACCGGCATCCAGCGCCTCGAGCAGCGTGGAGTCGTCGCTGAGCATGGTCAGCACGACGAGGCCGATGTCCTTGGACCGCTCGCGCGCAGCACGCACGAGCGACAGCCCGCTGCCGTCCGGCATGGTCACGTCGACGACCGCGACAAGCGGCCCGTCGGGTGGCGTGGCGAGGAGCCGGTCCAGGAGGGCGTGCCCGTCGGACAGCGATCCGGCCTGCCCGACGATGTCGATGCCTCCCTGGGCGGCCAGCATGCCGGCCACGGCCTCTCGGACGACGGCGTGGTCGTCGACGAGCGCGACGCTGATGGCCATGGGCTCTCCTTGCATCATGCTGTTGAGCGGAACGCGCCGACGGGGGCGGGCTCCTGCACGGTCAGGTTAACGGTGGTGCGCCCGTTGGGCTCGGTGCGCGCGAAAAGTGTTGCGTCGAGCCCCTCGAGGGCGGGGTCCTTGAACGAGCGACGGGCCGTGCGGGGGTCCCCGTCGTGCGCGACGTCGACGCAGGCCGGCCCGGCCACCGAGGTGGCGAGGGTGACCCAGGCGTTGCGGGCGCCGCAGGCCTGGGCGTCGGCGAGGATGTCCATGACGAGGCGGTGGATGAGGATCTCGACCCGGGGGTCGAGGCGGCGCTGCCCCTCGCTCATCGTGACGGTCGTGCGCACGCCGGTGACGCTGCCGAAGCTCTGCACCGCCGCACCGAGCACGGAACCCAGCCCCGAGCCCGGTCGCTCGGCCACCCGCAGGTCGGTGATGTGGAGGCGCAGGTCGTGCATGGCCTCGCTCAGCTGCTCGCGCAGCCGGTCGAGCCCGTCACGCATCGGGATGCCGGGCGGCCCGGCCTGGGCGCGGAGGGCGTCGACCTGGTAACCCAGGGCGGCCAGCTCCTGGGCGATGCCGTCGTGGATGTCGCGGGCGATGCGGTTGCGCTCCTCGATGCTGGCGAACTGGCGCAGCCTGCCGAAGAGCAGGCCGGCCTGGAGCGTCGGGGCGATCCGGCGGGTGACGTCGCGGGCGACGCGTCGCTCGGCCTCGGAGAAGGAGGAGTCACCGTCGGGCCGTTCGGCCACGAGCACGGTGGTCGACCCGTTGCCCAGGTCGAACGGCACGACGAGCGCACGGCGCCGGCCGAGCTCGTCGACGAAGGCCACCTCGGTCGGCTGCCAGCTCGCCGGGTTGCTGCGCAGCAGGTGGGCCACGTGCTCGGCGATGTGCCACGGTGCCCGGGTCGACCCACGCAGGGCGACGGGCACCAGGTGCTCGGCGTCGTTGGTGACGAGCACGGCACTGCGGGTCGAGGGCACCTCGGCGGCGAGGAGGTCGAGGACGAGCGTCGCGCTGGCGGGGGCGTCGAGACCCGTGGACATCTGGCCCGACAGGTCCTGGAGGCGGCGGATCAGCTCGATGGCCTCGCGCGCCGCCGGATCCGAGCCGGCCGACTGCTCCTCGGCGAAGCTGCGGTTCCAGGTGCCGAGCACGCCGAGCCCGATGGCCGAGGCCAGCCAGAGCACCGCCTCGGGGTGGACGTCGTCGTACGCCGGGAACACCCACACGCTGAGGGCGAAGCCCGCGCACGCGGCCAGGGACGACGCCATCACCCCGAGCCGTCCGAAACGCATTCCTGCGTGGTAGGCGGGGATGAGCACGAGGAGTGTCGCTCCGAGAGCCTGGCCCGTCAGGGCGTACCCCGCTCCGGTCGCGGCCGCCGCGACGGCCAGCAGGGTCAGAGCCAAGGTGTCGAGCACACCGCGTCGCAGGATCGGCATCGCGTCGAGGGCGACGACCACCAGGTCGAGCGCGACGACGAGCAGCAGCCACGGCAGAACGTCGATGAGCGAGTGCGTCAGGCGCGCGAGAACCAGGCTGAGCACGGCGAAGGCGAGTCGGATCGCGGCCGACGCGTCGAGGCCGAGGATCCGCGAGAAGCGGGTCACGCCCTGAGCGTAGTTACTTTGTCCACTTGGCTCACTCTGAATGGAGGGTTCTCCCAGTCTGCTGTGCGAGGATGACCCGTCGTCGTGTGTGGTAACGGGTCGCGCCCACCGCGCCCTCGGGGAAAGGAAACCTGACGCCGTGAAGGGTCGCGTGCTGGTCGTCGACGACGACCTGGCGCTGGCGGAGATGCTGGGCATCGTGCTGCGCAACGAGGGCCTCGACGTCGACCACGTCGCCGACGGCCCGTCGGCGATCGGGGCCTTCCGTGAGCACCGTCCCGACCTCGTGCTCCTCGACGTCATGCTCCCGGGCATCGACGGACTCGAGGTGTGCCGTCAGATCCGCGCCGAGTCGGGCGTCCCGATCGTCATGCTCACCGCGAGGACCGACACCCTCGACGTCGTGCTGGGCCTGGAGTCCGGCGCCGACGACTACGTCGTCAAGCCCTTCAAGCCGCAGGAGCTCATCGCCCGGGTGCGTGCCCGCCTGCGCCGCGGCGACGAGCC
>DATITJ010000054.1:0-6450 GCA_035467935.1 Ornithinibacter sp. | reverse complement strand
CGCCGGCGCTCCTCGTTGACCCTTGTCGCTCTCCTCGTGGCGGTGCTCATCCCGCTCGGGCTCAACACCGCGCTCGCCCTCGTGCTCCACACCTGGACCTCCGACATCGAACGACACGACGTACGGCGAGGCGGTGGCGGTCGGCACGACCGGCCGCCGCTGACCCGGCCGGCACCGGTCGACACCGTCCCCACCGCCTCCCCCGCCACGGCCATCCCGAGCACCACGGCACGGCATCCGAGGTATCTCCCGGCCGGCCGGCTGCTCCTCTCCTCCAGCACCCTGCAGGAGGAACCGTGACCGTCACCGACGCGCTGCACGACCGCCACCCCACCGTCCGCCGTGCCGCGGCGCCGGCCGTCGTGCCGCAGCCGGCGGCGACGGCGACGCCCAGGCTCGAGCTGAGCGTCGGCACCGCGGTCGCGCGCTACCTCGCGCTCGCCTCGGCGCTGCCGGGCACGGCGGTGCACTACGCGGTCAAGGCCAACCCCCCTCCTGTGCTGCTGCGCGCGCTGGCGCAGGCCGGATGCCGCTTCGACGTCGCCAGCCCGTCGGAGGTGCGGCTCACCCTCGATGCCGGGGCCGACCCGCTGCACCTCGTGCACTCCAACCCCGTCGCGCGTCGCGACCACCTGGCCCAGGCACACGCCCTCGGGGTGCGGTTGTTCGTCGTCGACTCCCCCGGGGAGGTCGCCAAGGTCGCCGCCGCCGCGCCCGGCGCCTCGGTGCTCGTGCGGGTCGTCACCTCGGGGTCGGGGTCGGACTGGCCGCTGTCGCGGAAGTACGGGTGCACGGTCGACGAGGCCGTCGTCCTGCTGGTCGATGCGGCCCGGTGCGGTCTCGACCCGGCCGGGGTGTCCTTCCACGTCGGCTCACAGCAGCGCGACCCGTGCGCGTGGGGGCCACCGATCCACTCGGCCGCGCGGGTGTTCGCCGCGCTGCGGGCCGCCGGCCGGCGCCCGTGGGTCGTCGACCTCGGTGGTGGCTTCCCCGCGCGCCTCGACGGCGACCTGCGGCCGGTCACCGACTACGGCCACGTCATCGACGGGTTCCTCCGCGACGCGTTCGGCGACGACCGCCCGCAGACCCTCGTCGAGCCGGGCCGCGGCGTCGTCGGCGACGCGGGCACGGTCGTCACGAGTGTCGTCGGGGTCGTGGACCGCGGCGGTGCCCGCTGGGTGTTCCTCGACGCCGGCGTCTTCACGGGCCTCGTCGAGACGCTCGACGAGGCGATCCGCTACCGCCTCGAGACGCCGGGGGTCGGGGGAGCCACGGGGCCCTGTGTCCTGGCCGGCCCCACCTGCGACAGCGCCGACGTGCTCTACGAGACCACTCCCGTGCACCTGCCGCTGGGGCTCGCCGAGGGAGACGAGGTGCGCATCCACGCGGCCGGGGCCTACTCGTCGTGCTACTCGACCGTCGGGTTCAACGGCTTCGCCCCGCTCCCCACCGTCGTCACCCGCTGACCGGGACCCATGAGGAGCCGCTGGGCGCCCGCAGCGCCGCGCGGTCAGGCGCGGCCGAGGACCGTGCAGATGCAGGCCCGGTTGCCCTCGAGATCGGACAGCACCGTGAACGACGGTGCCTCGGAGTCGTCGACGACCGCACCTCCGGCTGCGACCGCGGCGGCGATGCGTGCGTCGGCCGCCTCCGGCGGCACCCAGACGTCGGGGTGCCAGCGCTGCCGTGGCGCCTCATGGGGCTCGGTCTCCTGGAACCAGATCGACGGCACGCGGTTGGTCGGGTCGAACACCGTGTCCTCGACCACCCCGTCGGTCGTGCCGGTGAGCACGACCGCCCAGAACGGCGCGAGCGCCGCACGGTGCGCGGTGTCGAGGCCCATCTCGACCTGGGTCACCTCGCCGGGTGCGGCGACCAGACCGTGCTGCCGGGCCACGTCGCTGAGGGCCTGCGCGAGGGTGGCGTCGTCGGCCGTCACCCCGATGCCGTTGCCAGCGAGGTCGGTGGCGACCCGGAGGTCGACGTGGCGGGGGGCGAGCGTCGCCTCGAGGTGGTCGGCGAGGGACAGTGCGGATGCCGCGCGCACGGCATCCGCGAGGAACGCCGCGCCGGTCGTGGCGTCGGCGACCCGGAAGCGGGCGTGGAGGCGCTGGGCGAGCTTGCGCCAGTCGGCGAGCCCCGCCCCGAGGACGTCCTGCGTCGTGAGGTGATCCATCCCGCCACCATGGCACCGCCCACCGACACGCTCAACGCCCGATCCGGTGTCCCCGGGTCGACCGAGAGGTCACTGCGGGCACGGGCCCACGTGTCCCCACGGAGCGACCCGTCGGTCACCGCCGGGACGCTCGCGGCGGATGAACGACCGGTGGGAATGCGCGGGGGGCGGGTGAAGTTGAGTCGGGTGAACGCAAGTTTCGAGCGGCTGGTTTGCCCACGGCACCCGACCGGTCTACCTTGAGTCCTGAGCACTCAACCCCGCACCAACCCAAGGAGTCCTGACCATGGCCCGTGCAGTCGGTATCGACCTCGGCACCACGAACAGCGCCGTCGCCGTCCTCGAGGGCGGCGAGCCCACCATCATCGCGAACGCCGAGGGCGGTCGCACCACCCCCTCGGTCGTCGCCTTCACCAAGGGCGGTGAGGTGCTCGTCGGCGAGATCGCCAAGCGCCAGGCCGTGACCAACGCCGACCGCACCATCCGCTCGGTCAAGCGCCACATGGGCACCGACTGGGCCTCCGACGACATCGACGGCAAGAAGTACAACGCCCAGGAGATCAGCGCCCGCATCCTGCAGAAGCTCAAGCGCGACGCGGAGTCCTACCTCGGCGAGACCGTGACGGATGCCGTCATCACGGTGCCCGCGTACTTCGACGACCACGAGCGCCAGGCGACGAAGGAGGCCGGCGAGATCGCGGGCCTGAACGTGCTGCGCATCGTCAACGAGCCGACGGCGGCCGCGCTCGCCTATGGCCTGGACAAGGGCAAGGAGGACGAGCTCATCCTCGTCTTCGACCTCGGCGGCGGCACCTTCGACGTCTCCCTCCTCGAGGTCGGCAAGGACCCCGAGGACGGCTTCTCCACGATCCAGGTCAAGGCGACCTCGGGCGACAACAAGCTCGGCGGCGACGACTGGGACGAGCGCGTCGTCAACCACCTCCTCACCACGGTGAAGAACACCTCCGGCATCGACCTGTCCAAGGACCGCATCGCCATGCAGCGACTGCGCGACGCCGCCGAGCAGGCCAAGAAGGAGCTGTCCGGCGCCTCGAGCACGAACATCTCCCTCCAGTACCTCTCGATGTCCGAGAACGGCCCGATCCACCTCGACGAGACGCTCACCCGGGCGCAGTTCGAGCAGATGACGAAGGACCTGCTGGACCGCACGAAGCAGCCGTTCAAGAACGTCATCAAGGACGCCGGCATCGCGCTGGCCGACATCGACCATGTCGTGCTCGTCGGCGGCTCCACCCGGATGCCGGCCGTCAGCGCCGTCGTCAAGGAGCTCACCGGGGGCAAGGAGCCCAACAAGGGCGTCAACCCCGACGAGGTCGTCGCGCTCGGCGCGTCGCTCCAGGCCGGCGTGCTCAAGGGCGAGCGCAAGGACGTCCTCCTCATCGACGTCACGCCGCTCTCGCTCGGCATCGAGACCAAGGGTGGGTTGTTCACCAAGCTCATCGAGCGCAACACGGCGATCCCGACCAAGCGCAGCGAGGTCTTCTCGACGGCCGAGGACAACCAGCCGTCGGTGCTCATCCAGGTCTTCCAGGGCGAGCGCGAGATCGCGCAGCAGAACAAGCCGCTCGGCACCTTCGAGCTCTCCGGTATCGCGCCGGCCCCTCGCGGCGTCCCGCAGGTCGAGGTCACCTTCGACATCGACGCCAACGGCATCGTCCACGTGACGGCCAAGGACCGCGGCACCGGCCGCGAGCAGAAGATCACCATCTCCGGCGGGTCCGCCCTGTCGAAGGAGGAGATCGAGCGCATGGTCAAGGACGCCGAGGCGCACGCCGAGGAGGACAAGGCCCGCCGCGAGGAGACCGAGACCCGCAACATGGGCGAGTCGCTCGTCTTCTCCACCGAGAAGTTCCTCTCGGAGTCCGGCGACAAGGTCAACCCCGAGCTGCGCACGCCCGTCGACGAGGCCCTCGTGGCGCTGAAGGACGCCATCAAGCCCGACTCGGGCGCGTCGAGGGACGACATCCAGGCCAAGATCGACACGCTCAACGCCAAGTCCCAGGAGATGGGTGCGGCGATGTACGCCGCGGCGGCCGAGCACGGCGAGTCCGGCGACGTGCCGGGCGCCGAGTCCACTGACGGCGGACAGCCGGCGACCGACGCGGGTGACGACGACGTCGTCGACGCCGAGGTCGTCGAGGACGACGAGGACAAGAAGTGACCGAGCCCCACGACCCCGGGATGCCGCGCGAGAGTGTCGGGCCCGACCCCACCGCGGGCCCGGACGCGACCGCCGACGACGCGATCAACACCGAGTCGGTCAACGACGGCGAGGAGGCGGCCCCCCACACCGGGGCCGCCCCCGCCGGGGCCGTCGGCCCCGACGCCGATGCGGCCGGTGACGCCACGGGACCCGGCGCCGGCCCGGCATCCGACACGGCGGCGGACGCCGCTGAGGCCCCGGGCGGTTCGGCCGTCGCGGACGCCGCCCTTGCTGCCGAGCGGCTCGGCGACCTGCAGCGGCTCCAGGCGGAGTACGTCAACTACAAGCGCCGGGTCGACCGTGACCGGGCCCTGGTGCAGGAGCGCGCGGTCCGCGACGTCCTCGAGGCCGTGCTGCCGGTGCTCGACGACATCCAGGCCGCCCGCGACCACGGCGACCTCGTCGACGGTCCGTTCGCGGCGATCGCCGACAAGCTCGAGTCGACCCTCGGGAAGTACGGCCTGGAGCGCTTCGGCGCCAAGGGTGAGGCGTTCGACCCGATGCAGCACGAGGCACTAATGCACGCTCCGTGGCCGGCCGGCGACGACGAGCTGCCCGCCGACGCGTCGGCCACGACCGTCGTCACGGTGCTCCAGCCCGGCTACCGTGCGGGTGAGCAGGTCCTGCGGCCGGCACGCGTCGCCGTCGCCGATCCCGACTGAGGCACCACCGACTTCCACCAGCAGGGCACCGAGAGGAGGCGCCGATGGCCAGCCAGGACTGGTTCGAGAAGGACTTCTACGCGATCCTCGGCGTCCCCCAGGACGCCGACGCCGCCGCGATCAAGAAGGCCTACCGCAAGCTCGCCCGCAAGCACCACCCCGACCGGAACGCCGGGGACAAGGCCGCCGAGCAGCGCTTCAAGGACATCGGCGAGGCCCACGCGGTGCTCGCCGACCCCAAGCAGCGGCAGGAGTACGACGCGGTGCGCCAGATGGCGCACGGGGGCGCCCGCTTCCGGGCCGGCGGCCCGGGCGGCGCCGGCGGGTTCGAGGACGTCTTCAGTGCCTTCGGTGGTGGCGGTGGTGGTGGCCAGCGCGTGCGGTTCTCCACGGGCGGACCGGGTGCCGGCGCCGGGCAGCCCGACCTCGACGACCTCCTCGCCCAGATGTTCGGTGGGGCGGCCGCCGGTGGCGCCGGCCCCCGCGGCCAGCGTGGGGCCGAGGCGTTCTCCGGGTTCGGGGCCCCCCGCGGGCCGCGGCCCGGCGCGGACGTGCAGGCTCGCACCACGCTGAGCTTCCGTGACGCCGTCGAGGGCGCCACCGTCACGCTGTCCACCGCCGAGGGGCGTCGCATCACCACGAAGATCCCGGCCGGCGTCAAGGACGGCCAGAAGATCCGGCTGCGCGGGAAGGGCGCCGAGGGCGACCCGGGGGGACCCAAGGGCGACCTCATCCTCACGGTCGCGGTCGAGAAGCACCCCGTGTTCGGCCGCGACGGTGAGAACCTCACGGTCGAGCTGCCGGTGACGTTCGCCGAGGCCGCCCTCGGCGCCACCGTCTCGGTGCCGACCCTCGACGGCACCCCGGTGCGCGTCAAGGTCGCGCCGGGCACCCCGAGCGGGCGCGTGCTGCGAGTCAAGGGCCGCGGTGTCGCCGGCCGCCACGGCACCGGTGACCTCCTCGCGAAGGTCAACGTGGTCGTGCCGCAGCGACTCACGGATGCCGCGCGCACCGCGGTCGAGACACTGCGTGCCGAGGAGGCCGAGGTCGACCCGCGCGCCGCCCTCTTCGACCAGGCCACGAGCTGAGGGGGAAGTCCCATGACCCCGATCAGCTACGCGTCGTTCGGTCCCGACGACGACGCGCCCGTCTTCGTCATCTCGGTCGCGGCCGAGCTCGCCGGCATGCACGCCCAGACCCTGCGGCAGTACGACCGCCTCGGTCTGGTCACCCCCTCGCGCACCCGCGGTGGGGGCCGCCGCTACTCCCAGCGCGACGTCGCCCTGCTCCGCGAGGTGCAGCGGCTCTCGCAGGAGGAGGGGGTGTCGCTCTCGGGCATCGCCCGCATCCTCGAGCTCGAGAACCAGGTCGACGCCCTGCGCTCCCGC
>DATITJ010000053.1:0-3684 GCA_035467935.1 Ornithinibacter sp. | reverse complement strand
CCTCGTCGCCCGCGGAGTCCTCGAGGTGCACCCCGAGGTGGGCGGCGGTCTCGAACTCGCTCATGTAGTCGGCCGTCGAGATCAGGGTCTTGCTCGGCACGCAGTCGGTGAGCACCGTGGCGCCCCCGAGCCCGTCACGCTCGACGACGGTGACCTCGGCCCCGAGGTGGGCTGCGACGAGGGCGGCCTCGTACCCACCGGGCCCGCCCCCGAGGATGACGACACTGCTCGACCGTGCGCTCACGGCACCCATCCAACCACTGCCGCACCGCAGCCCGAGCGACCGCCCGCCGAGGTGGACCGGGGGCGAGCGCCCGGTCACGTTTTGGCAGCGTGGCGAACCGCACGCCGGAGGTCTGTTCCCTCCCACCTGTGGGATCCCTACAGTGCGAAGCGGTGCTCCTGTCGGAGTGACCCGGCTCGTGCCGCCCCAGAACCGGAGGTCGATCATGACTCGTCCCCTCACCCGGCGCGCAGGCGCCCTGGCCCTCGTGGGCCTGGCTGCCGCCCTGGTGACCGCTTGCTCTCCCCCCAGCGACGACCCCTCCCCCGCGGCATCCGGATCCGCCGGCGCCGTCGACGCCGCCACCGCCACCTCCGCCGAGGCCTTCGGCGGCATGGACGCCCTCGTCGCGGCCGCGAAGACCGAGGGGAAGCTCAACGTCATCGCGCTGCCCCCGGACTGGGCCAACTACGGCGAGGTCATCAAGGGCTTCCAGGCGAAGTACCCCGAGATCACGGTGACGAGCGACCAGCCCGACGCCAGCAGCGCCGACGAGATCGCCACCGCCGAGCGCCTCAAGGGCCAGGACGGGGCCCCGGACGTCTTCGACCTCGGCGCCGCCGTCGCGCTCGCCAACACCGACATGTACGCGCCCTACAAGGTCGCCACGTGGGACGACATCCCGACCGACCTCAAGGACCCCGACGGCACGTGGGCCAACGACTACGGCGGCTACATGAGCATCGGCTACGACTCGGCCAAGGTGCCCGCGCCGACGAGTGTGGCCGACCTGCTCAAGGCCGACTACAAGGGCAAGGTCGCGCTCAACGGCAACCCGACCGAGGCGGGCGCGGCCTTCGCCGGCGTGCAGATGGTCTCGATCGCGCAGGGCGGCACCGCCGGTGACCTCACCAAGGGTGTCGACTTCTTCGAGCAGCTGACCAAGGCCGGCAACTTCCTGCCCGTCGACCCGACCCCCGCGACCGTCGAGTCGGGCCAGACGCCCCTCGTCATCGACTGGGACTACCTCAACGCCTCGTTGTCGGAGAAGCTGCCGACCTGGGAGGTCATGGTGCCCAAGGAGGCCGTCGTCGCCGGCTTCTACTACCAGGCGGTCAACGTCGACGCCCCCAACCCGGCCGCCGCCCGGCTGTGGCAGGAGTACCTCTACTCCGACGAGGGCCAGAACCTCTGGCTCGCAGGTGGCGCCCGCCCGGTGCGCTTCGAGGCCATGAAGACCGCCGGCACGCTCGACGCCGAGGCCGCTGCGGCCCTCCCGCCCGTCGAGGGCACCGCCGTGGTGCCCACCCAGGCCGACGCGGAGAGCGGCAAGACCTACCTCGCCGAGAACTGGGCCAACGCCGTTGGCTGACGCCGAGCGCAGGAGGGCGCCCCGCGGTCGTCGACCGTCGGGCGCCCTCCTCGGCGTCGTCCCCTTCTTCGCCTACACGACCGTCTTCCTGCTCATCCCGACCCTCGTCGTCGTCGTGGGTGCCTTCATCGACGGCAACCAGGCGACGCTCGGCAACGTCCAGGCCCTGACGTCCCCGTCGGTGGTCCGCGGGCTGCGCCAGTCGGTGGTGCTGTCCGCGGTGACCGCGGTGGTCGGTGCGGCGCTCGGCGGCATCCTCGCGTATGCCGTGAGCACGGCGAGGGCGACCAGCGTCACCAAGCGCTTCGTCACCTCCCTGTGCGGCGTCCTCGCCCAGTTCGGCGGTGTCGCACTGGCGTTCGCGTTCATCGCGTCGTTCGGGGCCACCGGCCTGATCTCCGTGTGGCTGCAGGCCGCCGGGATCGACACGGGCACCGGCTTCTGGCTCTACGAGTGGAACAAGGGCCTGATGCTCGTCTACCTCTACTTCCAGGTGCCACTCATGGTCATCGTGTTCCTTCCGGCCGTCGAGGGGCTGCGCCCGCAGTGGCGTGAGGCGACCGAGACCCTCGGCGGCACCACCTGGACCTACTGGCGCCGCGTCGCGGGCCCCATCCTGCTGCCGTCCTTCGTCGGCGCCATGCTGCTGCTGTTCACCAACGCGTTCTCCGCGTACGCCACCGCGAAGGCGCTCATCTCGCAGGGCTCGCCACTCCTGCCGCTGCAGATCGCGGGCACGTTGAGCTCGGAGGTGTTCCTCGGCCAGGAGAACGTCGGCAAGGCGATGGCCCTGGCCATGGTCGTCGTCGTCGCGGTCGTCATGACGGCCTACGTCCTCCTCGACCGCCGCGCGAGCCGCTGGATGCCGCGGTGAGCGGGCAGCGCGCCGCCCTGCGGCGCCGGCAGACGGCGTTCCGCTGGTCCGCGATCGTCGTCGCGACGGGGTGCTTCCTCCTCCCCCTGCTCGGGATGCTCGACTTCACGACGCAGGGCCCCGGCGGCGTCGGTCGCTCGGCGCAGACGTGGCGCACCCTCGTCGACGTCGAGGCGGTGACGACCGACTACCCGGCGCTGCGGGAGGGCTTCCTGTCCTCGGTCGGGCTGGCGATCGTCACCCCGCTCGTCATGCTCGCGATCCTCGTGCCGACGATGACCTGGGTGCGGCTGCGCCTGCCCGGCCTGTCGCGCACCGTCGAGTTCATCTGCCTGCTCCCGCTCACCGTGCCGGCCATCGTGCTCGTCGTGGGGCTGGCCCCGGTCTACGCGTGGGTCTACTACCTCGTGGGGTCCTCGACGCTGTGGCTCTCGCTGGCCTACGTCGTGCTCGTCCTCCCCTACGCCTACCGCTCGCTCGACGCGGGGCTGAGGGCCATCGACGTCCGCACGCTGTCGGAGGCCGCCCGCTCGCTCGGGGCGTCGTGGTTCACCGTGATGCGCCGCATCGTGCTCCCCAACCTGCGCTCGGCCGTGCTGTCGGCGTCGTTCCTGTCCGTCGCCCTCGTGCTCGGCGAGTTCACGATCGCCAGCCTGTTCAGCAAGAAGAACCTCCAGGTCGCGATGTACGAGCTGGGCAAGTCCGACGCGAAGATCTCGGTCGCCGTCGGTCTCGTCTCGCTCGTCTTCGCGTTCCTCGTGCTCTTCGCGATGTCCTTCGTCGGCGGCAGCAGCGCCGGCCCGTCTCCCCTCGCCCGCCTCCGGCGCTCGCGCGCCGACCGCAAGGAGCCCGCCGCATGACCGACCCCACCCGCGGCACCGCCGTCCTGCTCACCGACCTGCACCGGTCCTACGGCGGGGTCGCCGCCCTCGACGGGTTCACCCTGCACATCGAGCCGGGCGAGTTCGTGGCCCTGCTCGGCCCCTCGGGGTGCGGCAAGACCACCGCGCTGCGCTGCCTCGCCGGGCTGGAGGACCCCGACTCCGGCACCGTCGTCGTCGGTGGTCACGACCTCACCCGGGTGCCCACCAACAAGCGCGACATGGGGATGGTCTTCCAGGCCTACAGCCTCTTCCCGCACATGACGGCCCGCCAGAACGTCGAGTTCGGCCTCGAGCTGCGCGGCCGCGACAAGGCGACGCGGCGCGCCCGCAC
>DATITJ010000052.1:0-12908 GCA_035467935.1 Ornithinibacter sp. | reverse complement strand
CGTACTGACCCTGCAACCCCAGGCGCAGTCCTTCGCGACCGTCGACGACGTGGTCCACGACCCAGCCCTCCTAGCGGAGGGCGTCGTCGAGCGCCTCCGCGAGGGGGCGCTCGTCCTCTACCAACAGCAGTCTCCAGACTTGACCAACAGCAGTCTCACGACTCTTCCCGTTCTCAGGGGACTCTCAGCGATGTGCTTGTAGATTACCCATCGTTCCCGGCGTCAGCGAAGGTACACCGGGCCCGGAGATGGCGTCCGGGAGATGCGAACCCCCTGCACGCATCTCCCGGGCGCCTTCCTCGTGTCCGGGGGCCGCTCGGCTCGGACGTGGCCGACGGCGTCCGCCGTGCCGCCGGACATGGAGGCCTCACCAGAGCGACGGAATCCGTAGTTACCGGCGCCTGTGGGCACGGATATGATCGGCTCCATGATCGAGCAGAAGCGGATCCTCGCGACCTCCATCCCCGGTCCGGCCTCGCAGGCGATGCAGGCGCGCAAGACCGCTGCCGTCGCCGCGGGCGTGAGCACCGGCCTGCCGGTCTACGTCACCGAGGGCGCGGGCGGCATCGTGCGCGACGTCGACGGCAACCAGCTCATCGACTTCGGCTCGGGAATCGCGGTGACCACCGTCGGCAACGGCAACCAGCGGGTCATCGACGCGGTCACCGAGCAGATCAACCGGTTCACGCACACCTGCTTCATGGTCACGCCGTACGACACGTACGTGCAGGTCTGCGAGAAGCTCAACGCGCTGACCCCCGGCGACCACGAGAAGCGCTCGGCGCTGTTCAACTCCGGCGCCGAGGCCGTCGAGAACGCCGTGAAGATCGCCCGTCACGCCACGGGTCGCCAGGCGATCGTCGCGTTCGACCACGGCTACCACGGCCGCACGAACCTCACCATGGGCCTGACCGCCAAGAACATGCCCTACAAGCACCGCTTCGGGCCGTTCGCGGGCGAGCTCTACCGCGTGCCGATGGCCTACCCCTACCGCTGGCCGGGCGGCGCCGAGCACTGTGCCGAGCAGGCCCTGCGCACGGTCACCGACCAGATCCACGCGCAGGTCGGCGAGGACAACACCGCCGCCGTCGTCATCGAGCCGATCCAGGGCGAGGGGGGCTTCATCGTCCCGCCCGAGGGCTTCCTGCCGGGCCTGGCCGACTGGTGCCGCGAGCACGGCATCCTGCTCGTCGCCGACGAGGTGCAGTCCGGCTTCTGTCGCACCGGTGACTGGTTCGCCTGCGACCACGAGGGCGTCGTGCCCGACCTCATCGCCGCGGCCAAGGGCATCGCCGGCGGCATGCCGCTCGCCGCCGTCACCGGCCGCGCCGACCTCATGGATGCCGTGCACGCCGGCGGTCTCGGCGGCACCTACGGCGGCAACCCCGTCGCGTGTGCCGCAGCGCTGGCGGCGATCGAGACGATGGAGGAGGAGGACCTCGCCGGGCGTGCCCGCGAGATCGGCGACGTCCTGACCGACCGCCTCGGCCGCATCGCGGAGAAGTACGACGAGGTCGGCGAGGTCCGCGGTCGAGGCGCCATGATCGCCATGGAGCTCGTCACCGACCCCGACACCAAGGAGCCCGCGGCGGCGCTCACCGCGGCGATCAACAAGGGCTGCCACGAGCGCGGCCTGGTCACGCTCACCTGCGGCACCTACGGCAACGTCTTCCGCTTCCTGCCGCCGCTGTCGATCTCCGACGACCTGCTCCACGAGGGCATGGACGTCCTCGAGGAGTCCTTCACCGCAGCCGTCGGCTGAACGTGTCCCGGTCTCTGCCAGCGGGGTTTGACCTCACCGGTCGCACCGCCGTCGTCACCGGCGCGGGCTCGCCGACCGGGATCGGCATGGCGTGCGCCCGGCTGCTCGCGGCGTGCGGCGCCTCGGTCGTCGTGGGCGCCACGACCGACCGGGTGCACGAGCGTGTCGCGGAGCTGACGGATGCCGGTCACGTGGCGGCGGGCGTCGCCGCCGACCTCACCACCGAGGAGGGCGCGGCCGCGCTCGTCGCCGCCGCGGTCGAGCTCGGCGGTGGCCTCGACGTCCTCGTCAACAACGCCGGCATGGTGTCCGTGGCCGGCGGCGGCGACTACCTCGAGGGCGACCTCCTCGGCACCCCGCCCGCGCGCTGGGAGGCGTCGATCGCGCGCAACCTCGACACGGCATACCTCGTGACCCGGGCCGCGCTGCCGCACCTGCGGGCGAGCGGCCGGGGCCGGGTGGTCATGGTGTCCTCGGTGAGCGGGCCGGTCATGGCGATGCGGGCCGACGTCGCGTACGCCGCGGCCAAGGCCGGGCTGGTCGGGCTGGCCCGGGCCCTCGCGGTGGACGAGGCGCCGCACGGGGTGACGGTGAACGCCGTCGCGCCCGGGTGGGTCGAGACCGGGTCGCAGACCGAGTCCGAGGCTCGCGAGGGGCGGACCACCCCTGTGGGGCGGTCCGGCACCGCCGAGGAGGTCGCGGCGGCCGTGGGCTTCCTCGCGTCACCGGGCGCCGGGTACGTCACCGGGCAGGTGCTCGTCGTCGACGGCGGCAACAGCGTCGCCGAGGAGCGGGCGGTCGGGCGCTCCTAGACTTGGGCGGTGACCCGTCCAGTGCTGCGCCAGGTGCACAACATCGGCCGGCGCCGGGCCTGGGTCATCTGGCTCGTCGGCCTGTCGGTCTACGTGCTCGCCGTCTTCCACCGCACCTCGCTCGGGGTCGCGGGCCTGCTGGCGGCCGACCGCTTCGACATCACCGCCTCGCAGCTCGCGACGTTCACCGTCGTCCAGCTCGCGGTCTACGCCGCGATGCAGATCCCCGTCGGGGTGCTCCTCGACCGGTTCGGCGCCAGGAAGCTCATGCTCACCGGGCTGCTGCTCATGACGGGCGGGCAGTTCTGGTTCGCGTTCGCCGGGTCGTTCGCCGCGGGCCTCAGCGCGCGCGTCATGCTCGGCGCCGGCGACGCGATGGTGTTCATCTCGCTGCTGCGCCTCGTCGCCGTGTGGTTCCGCGTCAAGCAGGCGCCGTTCATCACCCAGCTCACCGGCATGGTCGGGCAGGCCGGGGCGATCGTCGCCGCAACCCCGCTGGCGGCCGCGCTCGCGACGTGGGGTTGGACGCGCTCGTTCGCCACGGCGGCCGGTGTGGGCGTCGTGCTCTCGGTGTTCCTCGTCCTCCTCGTCAAGGACTCGCCCTACCGCGGCGAGGCCGTCGAGAAGATCAAGGTGCGGGCGCTGGCACGCACCCTCAGCGAGGTCTGGGGCAACCCGGGCACGAAGCTCGGCCTGTGGGTCCACTTCTCGTCGCAGTTCGGCGCGACGGTGTTCGCGATGCTCTGGGGCTTCCCCTTCCTCGTGCGGGGTCAGGGGCTCGACGAGCGCACCGCCTCGCTGCTGCTCGTCGTCATGACGCTCACCGCGATGGCCGCCGGGCCGGTCATCGCGACCTTCACGGCCAAGGTGCCCTACCGGCGCTCCCAGCTCGTGCTGGGCATCGTCCTGGCGATCATGGCGATCTGGGCCGTCGTCCTCTCGCTGCCCGGGCCGGCTCCACTGTGGCTGCTCGTCGTGCTCGTCGTGGTCACCGCGATGGGGGGCCCGGGGTCGATGGTGGGGTTCGACCTGGCCCGCACGTTCCACCCCTCCCACCGGCTGGGGCGGGCGACCGGCGTGGTCAACATCGGCGGCTTCACGGCATCCCTGGTGACCATCGCCCTCATCGGCATCGTCCTCGACCGGCTCGCCCCCGGCGGCCCCGCCGACTACACGCTCGACGACTTCCGCATCGCGATGTCCGTGCAGTTCCCCTTCTGGACGCTGGGCGTCGTGCAGCTCGTGCGTTACCGCCGCAAGAGCCTGCGCCACATCGAGGCGGTCGCCCCCGAGGCGCTCGAGGCGCTGCGCCGCGGCGACACCCTCCTGCCGGGCATCTCGCGCGACCTCGACCCCTGACTCCGCGAAGTCAGGAGCGCTGCGCCAGGTCAGGGGCGTGTACGGCCCCGACCCGGCGACAACCTCCGGTGCCCGCGGACCGCTCCTGACTGCGCTGGTGCGCTGTTCATCGGGCGTTCTCGGGGATGCCGCGTGTCGGTCACCGGCGCGGGTGGCGCCCTCGCCGAGAATCGTCGTGACCGGGCCAGGTATGAGTTGGCCCGGTCCTTTCACGTCCCGGACCCGGGTCAGCCACCGACGCTGTACTCGGCCGACGGAGTGGCGCAGTAGGTGAAGGGGCCGCCGCTGCGGGCGTGGTACTGGAACAGCGCGCCGTCGACCCGCAGGATGAGCAGCTCGCCCTCGACCATGGCCTGGGTGTAGCTCATGCCCTTCTGCGGGCAGCCGAGTGACCCGTCGGTCCACGTCACCGGGCTCCAGGCCGCCACGACGACCTCGTCGGGCGCGACGTCCTTCCGGCTCGCGGTGTCCTCGATCGCCGCGACGACGGTTGGGCGCGTGCGGATGTCGCCCGGCAGGGCGGCGCCGGTCCCGGTCGGGAGGGTGGGGGAGGGGGATGCCGTTCCGCTCGGCGTCGCACTCGGGGTCGCGGGTGCCGTCGACGGGGTCGAGGGTGTCGACGCGGGCTCGGGCCCGTCACTCGAGAGCGCGCACGCGCTCGCGGTGAGGAGGACCACCGCGACCACCACGGCGCGAGGGAGCGGGGTGCGCATGGGGACTCCTCGGGGTCGGGCTCTCAGTATGTCGACGAGCGCCGCGCCCGCGGCGTTCCCGAGCCAACGCCGTCAGCGCAGGACGTGGCGGCCGATGACGAGGCGCTGGATCTGGTTGGTCCCCTCGAAGATCTGGGTGACCTTGGCCTCGCGCATGAACCGCTCGGCGGGGAAGTCCTGGGTGTAGCCGGCGCCGCCGAGCACCTGCACGGCGTCGGTGGTGACCCGCATCGCGGCGTCGGTGGCGATGAGCTTGGCGACGGCGGCCTCCTTGGAGAACGCCCGCCCGGCGTCCTTCAGCCGCGCGGCGTGCAGGTAGGTCGCGCGGGCACTGGTGACGGCGGCCTCCATGTCGGCGATGAGGAAGGCCAGGCCCTGGTGGGCGGCGATGGGGCGCCCGAACTGCTGGCGCTCCTTGGCGTAGGACGCGGCGAGGTCGAGTGCGGACTGCGCCAGCCCGGTCGCGGCCGCGGCGATTCCGAGGCGGCCGGCATCCAGCGCCGACAGCGCGATCGCCATGCCCTGGCCCTCGGCGCCGATGCGGCGGGAGGCGTCGACGGGCACGTCGTCGAACGTCACCTCGCGCACGGTGTCGCAGTGCAGGCCCATCTTGCGCTCGGGCGCGCCGAACGACAGCCCGCCGGCGTCGGCGGGCACCACGAAGCAGGACAGGCCGCGGCCGCCGTCGTCGGAGGTGCGCGCGAAGGTCGTGTAGTAGTCGGCGTGGCCCGCGTGGCTGATCCACGCCTTGCTGCCCCGGATCCGGTATGCCGTGCGCTCACCGTCGTCGTCGCCCTCACCGACCGCGCGGGTGGTCATCGAGCCGACGTCGCTGCCGGCCTGCTGCTCGGACAGGCAGTAGGCCCCGAGCTGCTCGCCGGAGAGCATCCCGGGCAGCAGGGCCTCCTGCTGGGACCGGGTGCCGAAGGTCGTCACGGGGTAGGCGGTCAGCGAGTGCACCGAGACCCCGACCGCGACGCTCATCCACGCGGAGGCGATCTCCTCGACCACCTGCAGGTAGACCTCGTAGGGCTGGTCGAAGCCGCCGAACTCCTCCGGGTGGGGCAGCGAGAGCAGGCCCGCCTTCCCCAGCGTGCGGAACACCTCGGTGGGGAACGACTCGTCGCTCGCCGCGGCGCGCTCGGCGTCGTCGACCCCGGGCCGCAGCTCCTTGTCGCAGATCTCGCGGGTCAGGTCGATGAGGTCCTGGCCCTCCTCGGTCGGCATCAGCCGCGTCGCTGCCATGCGCCCGAGCGTACCGAGATGCCCGGACCTCCCACGAATCCCGACTCTCCCGCCTGATGTCAGCACCCTCAGGTCGCACCCGAACCGGAGGGGTGCTCGGGTGAGGGTTCCCGCATGGGCGGGTCAGGCTCCGGCGGGCGTCAGGCGGGGTAGGCGCTGACCTCGGTGGCCTTGACCCCGGCCCAGAGCTCGGTGCCGGGGTGCAGCCGCAGCGCGGCGACGGATGCCGGGGTGACCTCCGCGACGACCGTCGCGCCCTCGGTGGTCGCGAGCCGCACGCGCGCGCTCTGCCCCACGAGCTCGACCGCCGCGACCTGCACCGGCCAGGCGTTCCTGGTCGACCCGTCGGGGCGGTGGGGGTAGAGCGCGACCGCCGTGGGGCCGAAGGCGACCCACGACGGACCGCGGTGCTCGTGCCCCATCGTGACGACCGGGCCGAGCGCGGTGGTGACGGTGTCGGCGCCCGCCGTGTGGCCGGCATACAGGTTGAGGCCGACGACGTGGGCGACGTAGGCGTTGCGGGGGCGGGCCACGACGTCGGCCGGGCTCCCCTCCTGCACGACCCGCCCGCCCTCGACGAAGACGAGGTGGTCGGCGAGGGTGAGTGCGTCGAGGGGGTCGTGGGTGACGAGCACGGTCGAGCCGCGGTAGGTGCGCAGCCGCGCCGCCAGAGTCGCCCGGACCTGCGGTCGCAGCCCGGGGTCGAGCGCCGACAGCGGCTCGTCGAGCAGGAGCAGCCGCGGGTCGGTGGCGAGGGCCCGGGCGATCGCCACCCGCTGCGCCTGACCGTGCGAGAGCTGCGCGGGCCGGCGGTCCCCGAGGTCGAGGGCATCCAGCGCGTCGAGCTCGGCGTCCGCGCGTGTCGCGGCCTCGGCGCGCGGCATCCCGCGGCTGCGCGGCCCGAAGGCGACGTTGGCGCGGGCGGTGAGGTGGGGGAACAGGAGGTGGTCGGCGGCGAGCAGGCCGACCCGGCGCAGCGACGGGTCGAGGTGGACGTCGTCGCCCGACCAGGTCTCGCCGTCGACCCGCACGTGACCGGCGGCCAGGGGGACCAGTCCGGCGAGGGCGTGCAGCGCCGTGGTCTTGCCGGCGCCGTTGGGGCCGAGGACGGCCACGACCTCGCCGTCCCCGGCCCGCAGCGGCAGGTCGAGGTCGAGCCCGCCGCGCGACACCCGCACCCGGGCGTCGAGGCTCATCGGAGCCACCGCCCGCGCAGCAGGCCGAGCACGGCGACGGCGACGGCGAGCATCGTCAGGCTCAGCGCCACGGCGGTCTGCGGGTCGTCCTGGAGGGCGACGTAGACCAGCAGCGAGGTCGTCTGGGTCTCGCCGGCGAAGTTGCCCGCGAACGTGATGGTGGCGCCGAACTCGCCGAGCGCCCGCGCCCACGCCAGCGCGGTCCCCGACACGATCCCGGGAGCGGCCAGGGGGAGCGCCACCCGGGTGAGCACCCGCACCGGACGCGCACCGAGGGTGGCCGACACGTCGAGCAGCCGCCGGTCGATGCCGCGCATCGCCCCCTCGACGGCGAGCACGTAGAACGGCAGCGACACGAAGACCTGGGCGAGCACGACCGCGAGCGGCGTGAACGGGATCCGCAGCCCGAAGACCTCGAGCAGTGGCTCCCCGACCAGCCCCCGCCGGCCGTAGGCGAGCAGGAGCGCGACCCCACCGACGACCGGCGGCAGCACGATGGGCACGGTGATCAGGGCGCGCAGCCAGCTGGCGCCACGCCCGTCCGCCCGGGAGAGCAGCCACGCGAGTGGCGTGCCAGTCACCCAGCAGACCACCACCGTCGTGGACGTCGTGACGACCGACAGGCGGACCGCCGGCCACACCGCCGGGTCGGCGAGCCGTGCGGGCAGGCCCCGCCACTCGGTGCCGGCGAGCAGCCCGAGCAGGGGCACGACGACGAGCAGGGCCGCGAGCAGCGCGGGCACCACGAGCGCCGTCCGCGACAGGCGGACCCGGGCCACCCCGAGGCCGGGCGTGGCGGGTCGCACCGGTGCAGGTGGCGGTGGGGTGGTGCCGGTCGAGGTCGTCACGGGTCACGCAGCCACGGGTCGCGGGCTCACGGGGCGAGGAAGCCGGCGGCGGTCAGGGCGGCCAGGCCCTCGGGCCCCGCGACGTATGCCGCGAAGTCCCGCGCCGCCGCGTCGTCGCCGAAGCGCGCGAGCGGGTAGGTGAGGGTGGTGTTCTGCGCGGCGGGGAGCTCGACGCCGCGCACCGCGCCGGCCGCCGAGACGACGTCGGAGTGGTAGACGATCGCCGCATCCGCCTCGCCGAGGGTGACCTTGGCCAGGGTGGCCCCGACGTCGAGCTCGCGCGACACGACGTGGGCGGTGACGCCCGCCCGCGCGAGCACCTCGGCCGCAGCCTTGCCGCAGGGCACGCTCGCCGCGCAGAGCACGACCTGCACGTCCTCGCGCTCGAGGTCGGCGAGGGAGGTGACGCCCGCGGGGTCGTCCGGCGGGGTCACGATCTCGAGGGTGTTGCGCGCGATCGTCGTCGCCTCGGTGGGCTCCTCGTCGCCGAGCTGGGCGAGCGCCGCGGTGCCGGCGGTGGCGAGGAGGTCGGCGTCCGCGCCCTGCGCCACCTGCTGGGCGAGCGTGGTGCTCGACCCGAAGCTCAGCCGCACGGTCGTGCCGGGGTTCTGTGCCTCGTAGGCCTCCGCGAGGGTCGTGAACGGGGTGCTGAGGGACGCGGCCGCGAGCACGGTGACCACGCGCGGCTCGTCCTGCCCCGCACGGGCGGATGCCGTCCCCGTCGTCGTCGGGGCGTCGGGGGATCCTCCGCAGGCGGTGAGGAGGAGCGCCGTCAGCGCGAGGCGAGCGGCGGCGTCCGCGGTCCTCACTGCGGGACCCCCACGACGACGTTGGTGGACTTGATCGACGCGACGGCCACGCTGCCCACCTCGAGCCGCAGCTCGTCGACCGCCTCGCGCGACATGAGCGACACGACGCGGAACGGCCCGCACTGCAGCTCGACCTGCGCCATGACGGTGTCGGTGACCACCCGCGTGACGATGCCGCGCATCCGGTTGCGGGCCGACTCGTCGGCCACGGCGCCCACCGGGGCGGGACGGGCGACCTCCTTCGCGACGGCGGCCAGGTCGGCCCCCGCGACGACGAGGCGGCCGGCGTCGTCGTGGTGGCTCGGGAGGCGCCCGGCGTCGACCATCCGGCGCACGGTGTCGTCGGAGACGCCGAGCAACGCGGCCGCGTCCGAGATCCGTATGTGCGTCATGGAAGGCACGATACCGCCGCATCTGCGGGTGTCGGCTGCGTTGTCACGGGTTGTCGATCCGTGCCCGGTCGTCGACAGGGGTGCGGTGAAGAAAGGCGCACCACGGGCGTCGTGAGTCCTCTGAACGGCGGTGGTGTGTGCCGTGGTGTCGCTGCTGCTGGCGAAGCGCGACAGCAGGGTCCTTCACCTGGTGGGCCCGACGCTCGTCTGCCGGGTCCCCGGTCACCCGTCCGGAAGGGTCTGGTGGCGCGGTTCACCGAGCGGGTCGCGGAAGTACTCGAGCCTCGGTCGCTTGGCGATGACCGCGTCCCCCGACGACTCGCCGCGCATCCGGCGCTGCACCCAGGGGCCCGCGTGGGTGCGCGCCCACTCGGCGTGCCCCCGAAGCTCCGCGCTGCGCGTGGCCCGGTCGGCCGGGGGGAGGGGGGTCATCCAGTCGGCGAGGTCGGTCTGGTGGCCCAGGGCCGTGAGCGCGGCCAGGGCGACCCGGCGGTGACCCTCGCTCGTCAGGTGGATGCGGTCCTCGCTCCACATCCTCCAGTCGCGCAGCGAGGCCATCCCCCAGAGGTTGAGCACGTGGCAGCCGTGCCGCTGCGCGATCGTGAAGATGTTGGCCGAGTGCACCGCGTGTCGGCCGCGCAGTGCCTTGAACAGCCCGGCATCCCTCGTGTCCGTCGGGGTCGCGAGCAGCACGTCGGCTCCCGAGCGCCGCAGGCGGACGACAGCCGCCTCGAGCCGGTTCGCGAGGCCGTCGAGGTCCACGCTGGGCCGGAGCAGGTCGTTCCCCCCGCCGACCATCGAGACCAGGTCGGGGCTCATCGTCAGGGCGGTGTCGAGCTGCGGGCCGACGACGTCGTCGAGCCGGCGGCCACGCACGGCGAGGTTCGCGTAGCCGAAGGGCAGGTGCTCGGCGTCGGCGACGGCGTCGAGGTGGTGGGCGAGCCGGTCGGCCCAGCCGACGTAGGCGTCGGGGCACGTGGGGTCCGCGTCGGACATGCCCTCGGTGAAGGAGTCGCCGAGGGCGACGTACCGGGTCCACACGGGGCGAGCCGCCGGGGTGCGGGTCACGCGAGCCTCCAGTCCACGGGCTCGGCGCCCTGGTGCGCAAGGAGGTCGTTGGCCCGGCTGAACGGCCTGGACCCGAAGAAGCCGGCATGCGCCGACAGGGGGCTCGGGTGCGGCGACTCGATGCAGGCGATGCCGGGCAGGTGCGGCACGAGGTTGCGGGCGTCCCGCCCCCAGAGGACGGCGACGAGAGGACCGCCCCGCTCGACGAGGGCCTGGATCGCGCGGGCCGTGACGTCCTCCCAGCCCTTGCCGCGATGGCTCGCCGGCTTCCCCGGGGTCACGGTGAGGACGCGGTTGAGCAGGAGCACACCCTGGTCGGCCCACGGCGTGAGGTCCCCGCTGGTCGGCGTGGGCAGGCCGAGGTCCGTCTCCAGCTCGCGGAAGATGTTGACCAGACTGCGCGGCACGGGTCGCACGTCGGGCGCCACGGAGAACGACAGGCCGACCGCGTGGCCGGGGGTGGGGTAGGGGTCCTGCCCGACCACGAGGACGCGCACGGCATCCAGTGGACGCTCGAACGCCCGCAACACGTGCGGGCCGCCCGGGAGGTAGCCGCGACCGGCCGCGACCTCGGCCCGCAGGAACTCGCCGAGGCGGGCGACGACGGGCTCGACCGGTGCGAGGGCCTCCGCCCACGAGGGGTGCACGAGCTCGTGGAGGGGCCGCGCGGGGTTCGTGCTCATCCCGCACACCGTATCGCCGGAGCCGTGGACCGGCACGTGGTGCCGACCGGCCCTCCAGCCATGCGTGCGGTCATGGCTGCTGCCGCGGCGACCGTTCCCGCTCTCCCCACGAGAGACGGGGACGGCCGTCAGCGGAAGATCGCGGTGACGTCGTCGAGGCGGCTCGGCACGAGTCGGAACCACGCCCAGGTGCCCCGCTTCTCGCGCACGAGCAGGCCGGCCTCGACGAGCACCTTGAGGTGGTGCGACACGGTCGGCTGGGAGAGCCCGACGAGCGGGGTGAGGTCGCAGACGCACGCCTCGCCGTCGTCGGTGGCGCGGATCGCGCTGAGCAGCTGGAGCCGCACGGGGTCGGCCACCGCCTTGAGGAGCGCGGCGCTGGTCTCGGCGTCCGCACGGGTCAGACCGCCGTCGACGCCGATCCCGCAGCAGACCGGGGCGGCCACGGGCCGGGTGGTGGTGGACGGCATGCACACTCCTCGAGCTGGAATATTGACGCACGTCGATGTCTTGTGATCGACTGTCAGCAACACATCGATAGTAGTCGATATATCAGGAGTCGTCGTGATCCCGTCCACCACCCCGTCCGCCCCCACCGCACAGGCCCCCGCCAGCACCGCGCGCAGCCGCGTGCAGCTCGCCCTCAACGTCAGCGACCTCGAGGCCAGCGTCGCCTTCTACTCGGCGATGTTCGGCGTCGAGCCGCACAAGCGCCGCCCGGGCTACGCGAACTTCGCGATCACCGAGCCCCCGCTCAAGCTCGTGCTCATCGAGACGAGCGAGGGCACCCGCGGCACCGGCACCACCGGAGCGCTCAACCACCTCGGGGTCGAGGTCGCCTCCACCGACGACGTCGCCTCCGCCCGCGCCCGGTTCACGGAGGCCGGCCTCGCCTCCTTCGGCGAGAACGACACCACCTGCTGCTACGCGCTGCAGGACAAGGTCTGGGTCCACGACCCGGCCGGCGCGCCGTGGGAGGTCTACACCGTCAAGGACGAGAACCCCGCAGATGCGCGGCCCGCCACCGCGAGCCTGGAGATCCTCGGCGACGGCGGCTGCCGCACCTCCGCCGCTGGGTCCACCGTCAGGGCCACTGCCGAGGCCCCCTCGGGTGCCGCTGCGGGCTCCGCCCCGGTCGTCGCGCGGCCGAAGGCCGAGGCTTGCTGCTCCTGACCGTCGCGCTGCTCGGCCGTTTCCGCACTCACGGCGGGGGTGGGCACACTGTCCCGGTGACCCCATCGGCATCCGACCCTGCGCCCGCCCGCGCCGCCCCCCCGCCCGACCCCCGGCGCCCGGCCGCTCCCGTGGCCGCAGGCGAGGCCGTGCGCCCGCGCGACGCGACCGTGCTGTTCGACCTCGACGGCACGCTCGCTGACACCATCGCGCTCATCGTCGCGTCCTACCAGCACGCCTTCCGCACGGTGCTCGCCGAGGAGGTCGAGGAGAACCGCGCCCGCGCATGGATCGGCCGGCCCCTCCTGCCGGCCCTGCTCGAGGAGGCGCCCGACCACGGCCACGAGCTCGACCGCGTCTACCGCGCCTGGAACCTCGAGAACACCGCCCGCCTCATCCAGCGGTACGCCGGCGTGCCGGAGATGCTCGCCGCCCTCACCTCCGTGGGGGTCACGTGCGCCGTCGCGACCTCCAAGCGCCGCGAGACGGCCCGGATCGCCCTGGAGGGGGTCGGCATCGCGGACGTCATCGACGTCGTGGCCGGGCTCGAGGACACCACGCGCCACAAGCCCGAGCCCGACCCGCTGCTGCACGCCGCCTCCACCCTGGGCGTGGACCCGGCGACCTGCGTCTACGTCGGCGACGCGACCGTCGACGTGCTGACCGCCCGGGCCGCGGGGATGGCCGCCGTGGCCGTCACCTGGGGTGCGGGGGATCGCGAGGCGCTCGTGGCGACGGGGCCGGATGCCGTGGTCGACACCGTCCCCGACCTCACGGCATACCTGCTGGGTCACCCGCGCACCTAGACTCGCGGCCGTGCACGGAAAGACGTACCAGGAGAACAAGCA